>DAOUSR010000093.1 GCA_030627125.1 Thioploca sp. | reverse complement strand
TTAAAGCCGAACTTTCCAATTCTGCCAATTGCTCTTCCACTTGAGCTGATAATTTGACCAATTGTTCTGTAGTTAGTGTCATTGTCATATCTCGTTAAATTATTTAGAATACCATAGTACTTGATTAAGAACGATGTTCTATATAAAATTTCCAACGCATTCCTGAACCACATAATCTTTGTTATTTTTAAAATACTTGTGGGCTGATGATAACCTTTCTTGGTTAGATTAGTTTTTTGGACAGCTTTTCTGTTATAATTTCAGTCACAGACCATGCTGTTTAAGCTTTTTACAACGGGTGTGTAGCCATATTTCACGTTTGGCATTAATCGGATATTAAAACCGCTTGTTTAAGTTAATATTAGAACTATAATTAAGCTACTAAATAGATTTGGAATTATTAAATGAAATTTGTAGATGAAGCTAGTATTGAAGTTGTTGCCGGCAAAGGCGGAGATGGATGCCTAAGTTTTCGGCGAGAAAAATTTATCCCTTTTGGAGGGCCTAATGGTGGCGATGGAGGTAATGGTGGTAATGTTTACTTAATAGCCGAAACAATGTTAAATACTTTGGTTGATTTTCGCTTCAAACGTTTATTTCGAGCTAAACATGGAGAACATGGTAAAGGTAGCGAGTGTACCGGTAAAAAAGGTGTAGATTTATATATAAAAGTAGCAGTAGGAACCTTAGTATTTGATGTCGACACTGAGGAATTTTTGGGAGATTTAACCAAATCAGGGCAAACCTTATTAGTTGCCAAAGGTGGAGATCGTGGGTTAGGTAACGTCCATTTTAAAAGTAGTACCAATCGCACACCTCGCCGTACAACTACTGGTACTATTGGTGAAAATCGTAATCTACGTTTAGAGTTACAAGTGTTGGCTGATGTTGGATTGCTAGGATTGCCTAATGCAGGTAAATCTTCTTTTATTAGAATGGTGTCTTCGGCTCGACCTAAAGTTGCTGGTTATCCTTTCACTACTTTGCATCCAAATTTAGGAGTAGTATCAATAGATCTGGATCGTAACTTTGTCATTGCCGATATACCAGGACTAATTTCTGGAGCCGCTGATGGTCACGGTTTAGGAATCCAGTTTTTACGCCATTTATCCCGCACGAGTTTGTTATTGCATATAGTTGATATTGCTCCATTTGATAGTGATCCAGTACAGGATATTTTAGATATTATTAAAGAATTAGATAAATACAGTTCTGAATTAGTAAATAAAGAACGTTGGTTAGTTTTAAATAAAGTTGACTTATTACAAGATAAACAAATTTGTGCAACCATAATCAAAACAATTAATTGGCAAGGGCCAGTATTTGAAATATCGGCATTAACTGATAAAAAGTCCTGCATGACTTTATGTTATAGTATTATGGAATACTTGGAACCTACACCTTAAATAGCAATTCTTAATTATGAATGCTTAATTCTTAATGAAATTCGATATAAATATCAAGTTGTTAATTTAAAGTGATGTCACTTAATATTACGAACTTAGTATATTATAATTTGTTAGTTACCCAACTTTGTGAATCAACCATAAAGGATTGTCCCTACGTAACATTTGTAGGGTTTATGTATAGTAAACATTTTACTAACAAAAGTGAATAAACATTAATAAAAGTTATTTTAAAATGATAAAGTGAAATATTTATCTTGACAAATAATAAATGTTTTAATATGATAGCCAACAGCTAGAGTCAAAGGACTTTAGTTCAAGTTGCAGGTATGTGGTTCAGTATATAAAGTCATACTGGTAAAACCTGAGATTTACAACCTTAACTTAATTGGCGAGAACCAAGTCAATTTGGGTTGTATAAAGCGAACTGAGAATTCTCTCTTAGTTCTTTGGTAGATTCACCCTCTCTTTCTTAATTTTTTATTAAAAAGAGGGCTATTGTTAACATTTGTTAATATAAATGAATCGGAAAGCAATTACAAATTATATAACTATTGTTGTGGCAATCCATCTAACAATCGTCGTATTTTCACGGTATTAGGATTACCAAGCTCTTCCAAAATTTGCAAACTATTAAAAAACATTTCTTTAGCCTGCGATAATTCACCCTGATATTTATACGCAATACCTAAGTTGCTATAAATATTAGCTTTATCACTACTTATTAACTTTTGGTTAATTTCCAATCCTTCTAAAAATATTTTTTCCGCTTGTTGCCAATTTTGCCGTTGAGCATAGATAGAACCTAAAGTAGAATATAAATTCATCGTCCTATTATTAACTTTTAAAGTACGGTCAATTCCTAATGCTTTCAATAGAATATCTTCCACCAGTTGTGAGTCACCATGCTTAGTATAAAGATTCGCCAAATTGGTATATTTTTTTACCATAGTTGCTTTATTGCCTAATGCTTCATACATTTCCAATTCCTTTTGATACATTATTTTGGCTTGCTTCCAATAACCTTTAACCTGAGTATAAAGGTCAGCCAAATTAGCGTAATGTCTCGCCATATTTGCTTTATTATCCAGAGACTTGTCAATTTCTAACGCTTTCAGCAACATATTTTCCGTATTCGTCCCATCACCACGTTTGGCATAGATCGAACCGAGGTTAGAATAGTTACGGGCTAGACTATCTTTATCATCCAAAACTTTGTCAAGCTCCAAACCAGCCAAAAACATTTGTTCCGCATTTTTATCATCCGCTTGATTAGAATATAGAATTCCTAACCGAGTGTATTTAGCAGACATATTCGCCTTATCATCAAGAGTTTTGTCAATCGTCAAACCTTTAGTAAACATGGCTATTGCTTGTTTGGTATTATTACTATTAGTATAAATTTCGCCCAATTTAGTATAATATTTGGACAGATTTAATTTAATTGCCAATATTTCATTAATTGCCAAACCCTTACGGAGCATTTTCTGTGCATTTACATCATCAGCACGATTAGCATTAGCATAAAAATCACTTAGGGTAATATAATGTTCTAACAGGTTTTTCTTAACTTCCGAAGCCAACTCTATATCATTGAATTTTTTCTTAATCTGTTTTAGAATTGCTTTATTATCAACCTGCTTATGGAGTTTAACATTGGCAGTCTCACTTGCTAAAGCCTCGTCAATATCAGCTTCTAAAACTTTAAGATACATGTCCACCGCTTGTGATTCGTCACCACGTTTGGCGTAAATCGTACCAAGCTGCGTATAACTCATAGTTAAACTTTTTTGCATGGATTGTTTATTTGCAAGAGTAGTTTGTTTCTCAAATTCATCCTCAAAAACACTAGCAAATTCTTCCTCAAAAGGAGTAGTAAATTGGTCTTCAAAACTAACTTCGGCCAGTTGGATTCTGTTCAAAAACATTATTTCGGCTTGTTTATCATCATCACGCCTAAGATAAATCAAACCCAAATTAGTATAGTTATGTGCCATATCAACATTATTTGCTAATTTTTCAGCAATTTCTAATCCACTAAGATACATTTTTTCCGCTTGTTGCAGGTTATTACGTTGCAAATAAATATCCCCAAGTTTACTATAATATCGTGCTGTAGTTGCTTGAGGATTAACTATTTCTAAACCCTTAAGGAACTTTTCCTCAGCAAGTTTATCATTATTATGTGCAAGGTAAAAATTGCCTAAATTCAGATACTTATCTGCTAAATCGGATTCTGTCGAAGTCAGTTGCAGCTGTTTGAGAAACATAGCTTCGGCTTGTTGCCAATTATTAATTTTGGTATAAATAGTAATTAATTTAGCATATTTATCAATCGCTTCCTTTTCATACCCAGATTTTTCATCAATCTCCAAACCTTTTAAAAAGGACTGTTCGGCATTTGGAAAATCAGCTAAATTAGCATAAATAACTCCCAAATTAGCGTAACAAGTTGACCTTAACTGGGGATTGGCATTTTCTAATCCTTTAAGAAACATCTGTTTAGCACGTTGTAATTTACCGTATTTTAGATAAAAAGTACCCAAACTAGCATGTTTATCTAAAAGTTCGCTATCTTCATCAGTAGTAAATGCTAACTTTCTAAGAAAAATGTTCTCAGCACTCGACCAATTATCATCCTTTAAATACAAAGCAATCAAGTTGTCATATTTAGCTCCAATCTCACTTACCAAAATTTCAGTTTTATCTAGAGATTCGTAAGCTTTCAAACTGTTAAGATACATCTTTTCAGTTTTTTTCAAATTCCCACTTAGATAGTAGGTATTACCAAGATTAAAATATTGCTTGGCTATACCGTTATAATTTTTCAATTTTTGAAATACTTTCAAACTTGCCAAAAACATTTTTTTAGCGGATTTTCTATCACCACGAATTGCATATAGACTACCCAAATTATCGTATTGAGCCGCTACACTCTCTTCATAATTTAAAGCTTGAAAGTTTTCCAAACTGTTAAGATACATTTGCTCAGCTTGTGATAATTTATCTTGGTTCGCATAAAACAGCCCAAGATTACCAAATAGTTCGGCTAAACTTTCTTTATCCTCTAAAGATTCAAATATTTCAATCGCTTGAAAATACAATTTCTCAGCTGCTGGTAAATCTCCTTCAGCTTGATAAATTTGTGCGGTCTCAGTTAAGCCAATGGCGTTATTATACCGTTCAGTTTTCCAGATTTGCCAAGTAATGAAAGCCAGAAAAACCACTGTCAAAATTGGTAATATCAATCGGCTCATACTAGTTAAGGTAATTTTCATTTATTATCCTTGTTAAAATTAAGTTATAGAGGAATTTCAGCTTTTGCATACACCACAATTGTTGGCCCAATAACAGTATCAGGATTGCGATGTATTGCCAGCAATTTTTTGGTAGCTTGAAAAGTGTTAAATTGAGGATTCACATTAGGAAACCAAGTGGTAAACCTAGTTAATTCTTTGTTGCTAGGCTCAAATTTCTTTATTGGTTGAAAATGATTTTTTCTCAGGTAATTTTTGTAAAATACACTATGGCTTTCGCTAAGGATTAAAAACTGGATATCAATATTTTTGATAAACTTCAAACCATAGTTGCCAGTTGTCCAAGAGAGGGTAAATACATCAGCATTTGGATTGACATACTTTTTAAAACCTCTGCGAACTATCCAAGAAACTGTAGCGGGCGGTTCTAACCAATTTAGTTTAAATGGCAAAGGTGCTGCCCCAATCCCCATTAAAATTTTACGGGGAGCAAAAATATCCGAGTTATTTAGCATAAACTCTCTAGTTTTATAAACAGTAGAGTGTTGATAAGCGGCTTTTGATAACAGCGAATTAGTTGTAATTAAAATATTTTCAGCAAAGCTAGACAAGACAAACCAACCACCTAAAGCAATTCCAAGAATTTTTACATAATTCCTCTTAGAGGTTAAATGCTGCTGCCAAATATATACAGCAAAAGCGACTAAGTTTAAGATTAATAATGGGGCAATAGGGTAGATATATCTTAAATGGTAGTGTAATCCACTTTTGTTCCCATATATTACAATCAATAAATAAAAACTACAAGAGATAACGCTTACAGTAAATAATAAGGAAACTTTAAATTTCTGCCGAAAAAATAATGGTAAGATTAATAGGTAATGTAATAATATATTAAGATAAATAATAGGTTCTTTGCGATAGAGAGTAATCCAATTATAAAAATTTACCGACATATCTACCGGTTTACCTTTCATAACGTTTGAGCTTAAAGCTAAAGCATCCGGACTTAAAATAGTTAAAATACTGGAAATCAAACTGCTAAACATGTTTATTAAAATTTCCCAAGGCATAAACATCCACCGTTCATTATATACCCCACCCCCAAAATCAAATATTGCATAAGGGTGAATAATTAATATTAATAATATATATATAAAAGGCAGTGATGCTAATATCTTGAAAAAATTCTTAGAGAATAGATAGCTTAAATAGCTAATATTTTGTTTATCACAATGACTCAAAAAGAACAGCAGGAAGATGGGAAACAGGAGAAATCCATGATATGTTTTACTTAATGTGGTAAGCACTAAGCTAATAAAAGCAATATAAAAGTAAATAAGCTTAGGAGCTTCCTTGATAAATTTGACTAAATATAAAATTGCCATTAATATAAAAACCATACCAATTGCATCAGTTTTAAGCCAGTATGAATAAATAGCGGCCCAAGGTAAGAAAATAAAAAATAGACTGGCGACAAAAGACACTGGCTTATTTGCAAACAAAAGATTAGATAGCTTAAAAAATAACAAGATTGATACCAAGGCGGAAGTAAAATTAATTGCTAACATTGCACTATTAAAAATTGGTAGGTCATCAATAACGCCAAAAATTGGCTGATTATACATGCCGAATAACTGCCCAATAGATTTTAATAGTAAAACAACCACAAAACTTATTGCGTTAAAAAGCTGTCCAGTACTTGCATAATGGTAATTATGTTGATTGTAAATAGGATAATCAAACATGCTCATCACCGCATAAGCGAG
Organism: Thioploca sp.; assembly: GCA_030627125.1. Taxonomy (GTDB): domain Bacteria; phylum Pseudomonadota; class Gammaproteobacteria; order Beggiatoales; family Beggiatoaceae; genus DRQV01. The sequence goes on along the minus strand of DAOUSR010000093.1, from coordinate 5,819 downwards.
ATGTCCTGAGTCACCAGTTTCATAAGCAACCATTAAAGCATGATCTTCGTTAAGAAGAAAAATAGTGGGTAAAAATAAAAATGAAAAAACTAACACTAGTATGATTGTATAAGGGAAGAATTTAATACGCATTTTTACTCCTTTCAGATATTTAAAATTATTATATAATGCAAAAAATTTCCTTCGTTGTTCCTGTCTATAATGAAGCAGAAAATATTTCTCTCTTGTATTCCAAAATTATTGATTTAATGGTTAAAGTTAAAGGAGAATGGGAGCTAATATTTATTAATGATGGAAGTAATGATAACACTTTAGCAATTTTAAAAAAATATTCTAGCAAAGATAAGCGAATAAAATATCTTAACTTGAGTCGAAATTTTGGCCATCAAGCAGCACTCACTGCTGGCTTAGATCATGTGGCAGATGATGTGATGGCTGTTATTTCCTTAGATTGTGATTTGCAAGACCCTCCTGAAGTGATTGAAAAAATGATAAATAAATGGCAAGAAGGTTATGACATTATTTATGCACGCAGAAAAAATAGGCATGATCTCTTTATAAAAAAATACACTGCTATTTTATATTACAAAGTCTTGGATAAATTTTCCGAAGTTAATATTCCTAGAAATGTTGGTGATTTTCGCCTTATCGACAAAAAAGTTTTAGAACATCTGAAAGGAATGCGAGAAAAAGCTAGATATTTAAGAGGTATGGTAGCTTGGCTAGGTTTTAAATATACTTTTGTGGATTTTGATAGGCCAAAAAGAATTCATGGTAATACTGGTTATACAGTCCAAAAGATGTCAAAACTAGCTATGGACGGCTTGCTTAATTTTTCTTTTTTGCCTTTGAAAATAGGCCTTTTATTGGGTATATTGAGTATAACCTTAGGGGTATTTATTACCTTGTATATGTGTGTAGATGTGTTTTTTTATAATATTTATTATCCTTTGTATAAATGGTTAGTAGTGTTTTTGTTTATGTTCATGGGATTTCAATTTATGTTGATATGGATATTAGGCGAATATATTGCAAGAATTTATGATGAAAGTAAACAGAGACCATTGTATGTGATAGAAGGAAAAGTTAATTTTGCTGATGATATTTGATAGATACTGAGCTTAGACGACCGACAATGATTTGATGGCAAAGTACGTTGAAGCTCTTTCTGTAGTCAACATCCCATTACATTTTGGAACATCTGAGCAATAAGTACGCAGTGAAAACATGGATCGCAAGAATTTTTGACATACATAAAAATACAGTAGCCCAGTATCGTTTTACCTATCCAGAACTGTATTTTTACTACAAAATGGTAATTTCCTTGCCAAATTATTTTTTAATCTTTTTAACTATTTAGCTTGACAAGGAACAGAGTATCTATATTCTTTTATAAAAATCTCTGTAATACTAAACAAGCATTAGTCCCACCGAAACCGAAACTGTTAGACATGATAGTATTAAGTTTAGCGTTGTCTATACGTTCTTGCACAATTGGTATTCCTACAGCTACTGGGTCTAATTCAGTAATATTAGCAGAAGCAGCAATAAAATTATTTTCCATCATCAGCAAACAATAAATTGCTTCATTTACTCCAGCCGCACCTAAAGCATGACCAGTCAATGATTTAGTAGCACTTATATATGGTATTTTATCTCCAAATACCTGTTTAATTGCTTCCAATTCCCGAATATCACCAACAGGAGTGCTTGTGCCATGAGTATTGATATAATCAACTGGCATAGTAATGTTTGCTAATGCTTGTTGCATACAACGCACGGCCCCTTCTCCAGATGGTTGCACCATATCATAACCATCAGAAGTTGCACCATAACCAGTGACTTCCGCATAAATTTTTGAACCTCTAGCTTTGGCATGTTCCAATTCTTCTAATACTACCATGCCACCACCACCAGAAATTACAAATCCATCTCTAGAAACATCATAAGTACGAGAAGCTGTTTGAGGAGTATCATTATATTTAGATGATAATGCTCCCATAGCATCGAATAATAATGTCAAAGTCCAATCAACTTCCTCACCACCGCCAGCAAATACTATATCTTGTTTACCTAATTGAATCTGTTCTACTCCATTGCCAATACAATGTGAACTAGTAGAACATGCTGAACTTATAGAATAATTTACGCCTTTGATCTTAAACGGAGTTGCTAAACAAGCAGAAGTAGTGCTTCCCATAGTGCGGGGAACCATATACGGACCAACTTTACGCAAACCTTTATTCCGTAATATATCTATTGCTAACACTTGATTAGCTGAAGATGCTCCCCCAGAACCAGTGATTAAACCAGTGCGTGGATTAGAGACATCATCATCTTTTAGAGCTGCATCAGCAATAGCTTCTTGCATAGCTAAATAAGTAAATGCGGCAGCATCCCCCATAAACCGTTTGACTTTTCTATCAATTAAACCAGTTAAATCTAATTTAACCGCACCATGAACATTAGTACGAAAACCAAGATCAGCATATTCTTGATGAAATTCAATACCAGAATGTCCTTGACGTAGAGATTCTAATACTTCTTGTTTGTTATTGCCAATGCTACACACAATACCAAATCCAGTTATTACAACACGTTTCACAACTAAATCCTCTTAAAAATTGTCTGTAGTAGTAAATAATCCTACCCGTAAATCCTTGGCAAAATAAATTTCTCTGCCATCCACTTCCATAATTGCATCACCAATTCCCATTACTAATTTACGCATAATAACTCGTTTCATATCAATTCGATATGTTACTAATTTATTTTTAGGAGTTACTTGTCCAGTAAATTTTACTTCACCACTACCAAGAGCCCGACCATGACCTGGGCCACCTAACCAGCCTAAAAAGAAACCAATCAATTGCCACATAGCATCTAAACCTAAACAACCCGGCATTACTGCATCACCTGGGAAATGACAATCAAAAAACCATAAATCAGAACTTATATCAAGTTCAGCCACAATTTGGCCTTTATCTGCACTACCACCATCACTAGTAATATTGATGATACGGTCAAACATCAACATAGGTGGCATTGGTAATTGGGCATTGCCGGGGCCAAACATTTCACCACTACCACACTGTAATAATTCTTCATAGGTATAACTATTTTGCATGTAAATTTCCATTTAATACGAATTAGATAGCTGATATTACACAATTTTTAAATATTATGGATTATATTAATTATTAGCAATTAAATTCTCCTTTAATTTTTTTTGTATAATATTCAGTTAGATAAATTATAAATAATTTGTTCCAGTTTGGGAATGTACAATACACTCTGTAGAATCATTCCAACACAATATGCAATATATCTCACATATTATTTTTTTCACGGTTGATTATATATGATTTTTTTGATACATTCTTAGTAAGATTAATAACTTTCCTATTGTATATTTTAAACAATGCCATATAATTATTTTAACATTCACTATATCATATATTATGGTACTTTTAGAGGAATATAAATGGCTAATAAAGCTGAAATGATGACTGGTGCCGATATCTTTATAAATTCTTTACTAGCAGAAGGAGTAGAACATATATTTGGATATCCGGGTGGAGTAGTATTACATATTTATGACTCAATGTTCAAGCAAAATAAATTACAACATATTTTAGTACGTCACGAACAGGGTGCAATTCATGCTGCAGATGGTTATGCTCGTTCCACTGGTAAACCTGGAGTCGCTTTAGTGACATCAGGCCCAGGAATGACTAATGCTGTTACTGGTATTGCAAATGCTCATATGGATTCTATTCCAATGGTCATTATAACCGGACAGGTTTCTACTAGCTTGATAGGCAATGACGCTTTTCAAGAAGTTGATTCTGTTGGTATTTCTAGACCATGCACTAAACATAATTTCTTGGTTAAAGATGTTAAAGATTTAGCAATTACAATAAAAAAAGCCTTCTATATCGCTACCACTGGCAGACCTGGTCCAGTTGTAATTGATATTCCTAAAGATGTAACTGCTGATCGAGCTATATTTGACTATCCAGAAACGGTAGAAATGCGTTCCTATAAACCTATTACTGGAGGAGGAGATATTGGTCGGATTAAACAAGCCGCAGCTATGATTTTAGGGGCTAAACGACCAGTTATTTACAGTGGTGGTGGAGTCATAAGTGGCAATGCTAGTGAATATTTAACTGAATTTACCCAGCTATTAAATTATCCAATCACTCAAACTTTAATGGGTTTAGGGACTTACCCAGCTACTGATAAACAATTTATCGGAATGCTTGGAATGCACGGCACTTATGAAGCTAATATGGCCATGCACGATTGTGATGTGTTAATTGCGATTGGAGCTAGATTTGACGATAGAATTACTGGTGAACTAGAAAAGTTTTGTCCATATGCCAAAATTGTCCATATGGATATTGATCCGGCTTCTATTTCTAAGAATGTTAAGGTTGATATTCCAATAATAGGCTCGGTAGAACATACATTACAAGATTTAACTAAAGTTATCAGAGAAGGTTGTGACCGACCAGATACGGATGCTATCGATACTTGGTGGCAACAGATTGAAAAATGGCGGGCTACTGATTGTTTACGTTATGATCATGATAGCGAAGTTATTAAACCACAAGACGTGCTGGAAAAATTATATAAATTAACTAACGGTGATGCTTTTGTTACCACAGATGTTGGTCAACACCAAATGTTTGCGGCTCAATTCTATAAATTCAATCAACCACGTCGGTGGATTACTTCTGGTGGTTTAGGGACTATGGGCTTTGGTCTGCCAGCAGCAATGGGAGTTCAGATGGCTCATCCCGGAGAAACAGTAGTTTGTGTAACTGGGGAAGGCAGTATTCAAATGTGTATTCAAGAATTATCTACTTGCAAACAATTTGATTTTCCTATTAAAATAATTAACTTAAATAACCGCTATTTAGGTATGGTACGGCAATGGCAAGAATTATTTTATGACCGCCGTTATTCACATACTTATATGGAGGCATTACCAGACTTTATGAAGTTGGCGGATAGTTATGGTCATGTTGGGATTAAAGTTGAGAAACCGGCCGATGTAGAAGCTGCGTTAAAAGAAGGTTTAGCACTAAAAGATAGATTAGTGTTTATGGATTTCATTATTGATCAAGGTGAGATGGTCTATCCAATGGTTGTGGCTGGGAAAGGCCACAATGAAATGTTATCACGAGAAGGAGGTTTAGCTTAAAAATGCGTCACACGATTTCAATTTTATTAGAAAATGAAGCCGGTGCTTTATCACAAGTTGCTGGCTTATTCTCAGCCCGAGGTTACAATATTGAATCATTGACAGTTGCACCAACCGAAGATGATTCTATGTCCCGCATGACTATTGTTACTAGAGGTTCAGATAGTGTTATTGAACAGATTACTAAACAGTTGAATAAGCTGATAGATGTGATCAAACTTACTGACTTGACTACAGGGGTTTATATTGAAAGAGAACTAATTATGGTCAAGGTCAATGTAGCTGAATCCGCACCAGAAGTTAAACGGTTAGTCGATATTTTTCGTGGTCGCATCATCGATGTTGGTGATAACACTTATACCATTGAAATGACTGGTACTGGTCGTAAAATTGATGCTTTCCTAAAAGAGATTGGCTCAGGTTTAATAGTGGAAGTGGTTCGGTCTGGAGTATTAGGTATAGCTCGTGGTGGTGATAGTCTTAGTATGTAATATTAATCTAATAAACCATTACGTAGGGGCAATCCCTTGTGGTTGCCCTATTCCACAAACCATTACGTGGTTGCACTATTCCACAAACCATTACGTGGTTGCCCTATTCCACAAAC
>DAOUSR010000200.1 GCA_030627125.1 Thioploca sp. | reverse complement strand
TTTTTGGTTGTGTTGCTCCAAAAATATTTGAAAGTATTTTATTATTATTGTCATAACTGAAGCCAAGTGTTTTTAAAACTCTGCTGTATCCAGTTTTTCCAGTACCATTTTCACCAAAAACTACAGTCAAGTTTTTACTAAAAGTTAATGTTTGGTTTTTTGCCAAACGGTTTACACCAGTTATGTCTGATAAAGTTTTCAGCTCTATTGTTTTGCTTGTTGGTGTGTATGTCGGTTTTACTATAGTTAAAGAAGGTAAACCAGTATGAAGATTAATTGATTGTAAAAAGTAGTTAAAAACGGACTGTCTGTCAGATGAAGACAAAACACTTTCAGTTTTTACAATTTTGCTGATTAAATGTTTACCCCAGTTATCGTGATTTCCTGCCCATTCCCAGAGGAAGTCTACTATTTCTTTTTTCTTTGTTGATGTTGATACCATTAAAAAACTCCAATTGTTAGACTGTACCCTTTTACACATAACGTATTATGTTAAGCGGCACTAGACATTGAAGTAAAGTGTCCGCTTGAACGCTTGTTATCCTGAGTGTAACTCACCCATAGAGACTTAGAGAAAGCAATAGGTAAGGATGAAACGTTATCATCATGATAACTATATTATTATCACGCATATTTGCTATGATATTCTTAGATATTAACTGACAAATTCGCCTTGATATTCCACAGTTTCAAGAATGGAGCAAAGCGGATTTTTCAAATACTGTAAGTTTCGTGAAATCGTACTTCATTCCAAAAACAACAAATTCTGGAGAAAGTATTATCTTAATAAGATAAATTCGTTCCCAACATTAAATATTTTGAGATTTCTGAAAAAATATATAGTTTATCAATGTTTAAGTCCTATAATAACCTTCAAAACATCAATTAAACTGCCGTAAAAAACGCAGATCATTTTCAAAAAATAAGCGTATATCATTGACACCATAATATAACATGGCAAACCGTTCTACTCCCATCCCAAAAGCAAAACCAGTATATTTTTCGGTATCAATTCCAACTGAGTCAAATACATTTGGATGCACCATACCACAACCCAATATTTCTATCCAGCCAGACTGCTTGCATACTCTACAACCACTACCACCACAAGCAACACACTGTAAATCAACCTCAGCCGAAGGTTCGGTAAAAGGAAAATAAGAAGGCCGAAATCGTACTTGCAAATCTCGCTCAAAAAATTGTTTTAGAAAATCATCCAACATGCCTTTTAAATCAGCGAAACTGACATTTTCATCTATCATCAAACCTTCAACTTGATGAAACATTGGAGTATGAGTCAAATCAGAATCACAACGATACACTCGTCCCGGAGCAATAAATTTCAATGGTGGTGATTGATTTTGCATGGTTCGAATTTGGACTGGTGAAGTATGAGTTCGCAATAATGTGTGAGCATCAAAATAAAAAGTATCGTGCATTGCTCGTGCTGGATGATGTTCTGGAATATTTAACGCTTCAAAGTTATGATAATCATCTTCAATTTCTGGCCCTTCTTCAACACTAAATCCAATTTGAGCAAATAAATTTTTAATTCGTTGTAACGTCTGAGTAACTGGATGTAAACCACCTTTTAATTGCCCACGCCCCGGCAAAGTAACGTCAATACGTTCTTTTACTAATTGTGATTCTAAAGCTATTGTTTGTAATATTTCTTTTCTAATTTCAATTGCATTAGTAAGTATTTTTTTAGCATTATTAATCTCTTGCCCAGCTTGAGGACGTTGCTCTGCTGATAATTTACCAACTTGTTTAAGCTGTTGAGTAAGTATGCCTTTTTTACCTAAAAAATGAACTCGTAATTTTTCCAGATTTGGTAAATTAGAAGAATTGTGAATATCTTGTTGAGCTTGATTAATAATTTCTAAAATTTCCAGCATTTTTATTTTCCTGTAAACTATATGAAATGATAAATTATAAACGTAGAAGCATAGGGTAACCACAAGGGATTTACCCCTACATCATATTACGTAGGGGTAATCCTTTGCCCTTAACCTATACCTACAATTGGTAAACATATAAACCAATTAGACTTAAAGGGATCGTGATTAATACCACAAAACTCAATCTGGCTAGTAAATATGGTTTACCAGTTTCTAGGCTACTTTCTATCGCAGTGCCTACTACATCTGCTATAAAATCTACTATAAAACCAGTTAAAAAACCTAATATACCACCAGCTACAAAACCTTCTACAAATCCAGCTGTGCTAACTCCTATTCCAACAGCAACTCCAACTGTTACACCAACAGCAACTCCGCCAGCTACAATTATCGCAATATCAGTCGCAATAATAACTGCCATAAAATTGGTCATAATTATTATTAAATAAATACTTATTCCAATAATAGTAGCAACAGTTATATCGACTGCGATGTGAACTGCCACAATTCCACCAACAATACCAGCTACCATACCAGACAGCATTACCATCGCAACCACTAACATATTGCTGCTAGTATTTAACCAACCAGTGAGCAACCAACCACACATTATTAAAGCACTGAATAGCCAAAAAGCATCTGGCAACCAGTCTTTTTCAGCAGAAGGTAATATATTTAATGCTAATGCTAGGGTTAATATCAATAAAGGCCACCAAATCAAGCTACTAATCAGCCAATTACCAACTTGAACATCATCTTTTTTGCCAAAAATATCTCTATAAGCTTGTAAATGTTCAGGAACAACTAATAACCACCATAACAGGCGAAAATAGTCCAACGGGTTCCATGCTGAAAGTTGCTTAAACCGATTTGGTTTACTGATAGCAATTTCAATATTATTATTAACTAGTGCTGGAACTGATAATTCTAGGTTGTCTTCAGTAGGTACTAACTCCAATGCAATAGCCCAAGTTTGCACAGCCCATTCACTAGCCACTCGATCCAACCACAAATTATCAAATAACCGTTGTGCTAAATAATCAGATACTACGTCCAACGATAGAGCTTGTGGTGGATTAGCTAATTCTTTTGGTATTCCTTCTTTAACTGCATGAACCAGAACAAAAACTTCACGTTTATGTTCGCTGCCACAGGCGTTGCGTAAAAAAAATTCACAACGTTCAGCATCCTCACCTAAAACTGAGCCATGTTGTTCTACTAGTTCACATAATTTTTCACGAGGAAAATCTTGCATAATTTTAGAATTTGGTAATCCTACAGTGATAGGAGTGCAATATTTATCTTGCAAAGTAACAGGAATTCCTTATTTTGAAATCAATGCTTTGATAAAATTATCCGCTTCAAAAGGGCGTAAATCATCTACTTGTTCACCAATTCCAATAAAACGGATCGGTAATTTAGTTTGTTTAGCTATAGCAAATACAATCCCGCCTTTAGCAGTACCATCAAGTTTAGTAACAGTTAGGCCGGTAATTCCTATTGACTGATGAAATTGTTGAGCTTGAATTAAAGCATTCTGGCCAGTACCAGCATCAACCACCAGCATAACTTCTTGTGGAGCATCTGGGTCTAGTTTATTGATAACTCGGCGTACTTTTTTTAATTCTTCCATCAAATTATCTTGAGTATGCAAACGTCCAGCGGTATCTGCAATTAATACATCAATACCTCGAGCAGTTGCTGCTTGTAAGGCATCAAAAATAACTGAAGCTGAGTCTGCTCTATTATGTTGAGCTATTACTGGCACATTATTTCGTTCACCCCAAACTTTTAACTGTTCAACTGCAGCAGCTCGAAAAGTGTCACCAGCAGCTAACATTACTGAACGACCTTCAGCTTGAAAACGCTTGGCCAACTTACCGATAGTGGTGGTTTTGCCGGCCCCATTAATTCCAACCATTAAAATAACAAACGGTTTGTTCGATATTGGTAAAGTTAGAGGAGATTCCACTGTTTTTAATATTGCCCGCATATTGTCTTGTAAGGCATATAGTAATGCTTCAGAATCAGTTAATTGTTTTCTATTTACCTGTTCAGCTAAATTCATCATCATCGCATTGGTAGCTTCGATTCCTACATCAGCTGTCAGTAATAAAGTTTCAATTTCTTCAAGCAACTCATCATCAATTGCTTTTTTGCCTAATAATAAGTTAGCTAACCCAGAAGTAAAATTTTCCCGAGTCTTATTCAGCCCCTGTTTTAGACGAGTAAATAGGCTTGGTTTTTTTGGTTTTTCTGGTGGTTGAGATTTATTAAATCCGAACATTTAATGTTATATTTTATTATAGAATTAATAGAAGTAAGGAAACAAATTTCCTAGATGAAGGTTAATAAATTTATTTTAGAACCATTCTACGTAACATAAGTTATAGCATTTCCCAATTGAATGTGTTATGTAAATACAAATTAACAACTTGATATTTATATAAAATTTCATTAATAATTAAGCATTCATAATTAAGAATTGCTATATTAAGTATGTTACCATAAGTTCCCAAATTTTTGGCATTGAATTAAAACTTGAGTTAGTCCTAACCAAGGTGATACATCAACCAGTGATAGTTGAATTATTCTTTATTCTGCTTTTTAGCAATTTTAATTAGACTTGGTAATACTTTATCCAAGTGCTTTTTTATATCAACTGTAACTTCTTTTATAGCTTTATTTAGACTTGCTTCCAACTGTTGCTTTACAATTTTATCTATTTGTTTTTGTAATGCTTTTATTTCGATTTCGTTTAATATAGATGAAAATTCATCTTTTTCTTTAACATCTTTACCTGGCACCACAACATCTTTTAATACTGGAAGTTGAATTGTCTTAGATTTCTTCATAATTATACCTTAATGATTAATTTCATGTACTTTTAAAACATAATTCTTTTCTTGATAAAAACGATAGCGGTTTCGACCAGCTTCACGTTCTATATTATCACTAGCAACAATTTCAGCAATACGTTGAAACTGTTCAAAAAATACTGGAACAACTTTACTAGTGTTAATCAATACTTCCATATTCTCACAAGCTTGCTCTGTATAACCAATTTGGATCGGAGCTGATGATGGGGTATTAGAATAGTAAATATCATGGGGTAAAAAGCTTTCTTCTTTAAACACCCACATAATTAAATCAAGCTGTTCAGCTGCCATTTGTGAGCCAGTATGCACATAAACCTGATAGTTTTGATGCCAGGCTTTATCAGCGATTTGACAAGCAAGACGTTCCTTTCTTTGCCTAATATTAGTTTGTAATATATAAAAATCAACTTGAATCATTTAGTATCTTGTTGTTAAAATAATTTGGTTGTTTCCCAGTTTTAATATAAGTTTATTAAATATTGTTAATATATAAATACTTATTAGATTGCAATAAATTGGGAAGATAATATTAATTTTTAATTATACACTATAATGGGACAGCAATTTCCACTATAAAACACATAAAAAAAGTATAAATCATAAGTTTGATAAAGATGTTCGAGGCAAAGAACATAATTTAACAGCATTATATGTAGGACTTACGCATTGACAACTCTTAAAAAATATTATTTTGAATAAATTCACTTAGTTAAAATAAGTTGTAGGGGGATTTTTTGATGAATTTGAGAATCAAGATGTTTTATACTAGGAATAAAATTT
>DAOUSR010000138.1 GCA_030627125.1 Thioploca sp. | reverse complement strand
TTACCGTTATATCAGCTAATGGTGCTGGAGAAGCTGTAACAGTAAACTGACCTGATGTACTTGGTTCTGCCGCTGGTGTTATAGTAGCTGTAATTCCTACCAGTGGTTGAGTAGCACCGGCTTGATCGTCATCTGTAATAGTGATACTAGCTTCATCATCAGTACCAAGAGATATAATAGCGTTAGCAACACTATCAACAGCACCTAACAAGGTGATAGTAACATTTTCTGGTCCTTCCAAAAGAGCATCATCAACTGGAGTTATAGTGATTGATCCATCAAAAGGTGCTGCTCCTAAAATTTGTACACAGTTTATTGCGGCTGTTGTAATACAGGGACTAGTAACACCAAGTAGAGTATAATCTGTGGTTAGTGTAGCGTTACCAGTTATATCAAACGTAACGTCAACTGGATTAATAAGTACAGCATCTGATACAATTTGAAATACAGCAGGAATAGCTGTAGGTGCTTCTGCTCCAGTTAGTACACAAGCAGTAGTTGCAAGAGGTGTCGTTGTATCTCCACATGTACTTGTTGTTGAATCAGAATAAATATTGACAAATGCTTGTGCTGTAGAAGTCAAACCCATAGCTAAAGCGGAAGCATATAATACATTTTTAATCGAACCAGCTAAAACGGATTGGGTCTTCTTAACTGGTTGTATAATATTAGCCACATTGGGCTGAAAAGATTTCATAATTAAAATACCTCAGAAAATTGTTAATAACATTACTTCATAGTATAGACAAAGTTATATAATATATGTTATAAGGATTTTCCTTAATCTTTAAAAACTTATATAAAACAACTATTTTGACAACTTAAGTTAATCCAAATAATAGAAAACACTTTGCTAATTTATGAATATCAATGCTAATAACCTATAGCTATATATGTGCCAACCATAGATATAATGTTGCAAATACTATGTTAAGCCATAGAGTAAAGAACATATTAGAGAATGTAGACTCGTCAGCAATGTGATTTTTTCGTCATGGGTAAATCAATGCTATCGATTGCATATTGATATACGAAACGCTATAATCTTAATTAATTTGTTCAGGATTCAATCATGACTACATTTAATTCAGACCAAGAATCTTGGCGAGTATTCCAAATTATGGCGGAATTCGTTGAAGGTTTTGAGCAGTTAGCAAATATTACTCCATCAGTAAGTATTTTTGGTTCAGCCCGATTTTCCTCTGAACATCCATATTATGCTTTAGCAGAACAAATAGCTTACCAATTATCAGAAGCAGGTTTTTCTGTGGTTAGTGGTGGTGGTCCTGGAATTATGGAAGCAGTAAATAAAGGTGCTTTCGCTGGCCCTTCACAAAGTATTGGTGTAAATATTAATTTACCAAATGAACAAAAACCAAATCAATATCAGAATTTATCTTTGAATTTTAAGCATTTTTTTGTTCGTAAAGTAATGTTGGTGAAATATGCTTCAGCTTATGTGATACTACCAGGAGGATTTGGTACTTTAGACGAATTAACCGAAATTTTAACTCTAGTGCAAACTAATAAAATTCAAAAAATACCTATTATTTTAGTCGAAAATTCTTTTTGGCAAGGTTTATTAGACTGGTTTAAAAGCACTCTGGTGTCACAAAATACTATTGCAGCAACAGATTTGGATTTAATAACAATCGTTGATAAAGCGGAAGAAGTTCCACAAATTATTTTTGATTTTTATGAAAATAGTGAGATTAAAACTGGACAAAATAAACTGTTTAATATATAGTTTTGCTGAAATATTAATGATGAACACCACATGTCCGTTTATACTTGCGTTGAACAATACCAACTTGAAGAATTTTTAAATAATTACGAATTAGGAAATTTAATTAGCTATCAAGGCATTAACTCTGGAATAGAGAATACTAATTATTTCGTTACAACTTCATCTGGTAAGTTTGTACTGACTTTGTTTGAAAATCTTAGCAATAAAGAATTACCTTATTTTTTAGAGCTAATGGCTTATCTCGCCGAACATAATATTCCTAGTGCCCATCCTGTATCCGATATAAACGGCAGTTATTTACGCCAACTTAATGGAAAACCGGCTGCTTTAGTGCAAAGATTAGCAGGTAATACGGACGTGGATGTACCAACTGTAGCTCAATGTCAGGCGTTGGGTGAATTCCTAGGTAATTTGCATTTTGTTAGTCCTAACTTTCATTTACACCGTAATAATGAGCGTGGGCCACACTGGTGGAAAGTTACTGCCGAACGAGTGTTGCCACACATGCCAGCTAATGATGCTAAATTATTGCAGAAAGAATTGAATTTTCAGCATAAATATCAGAATTTATCTCTACCACGTGGTGTTATCCATGCAGATTTATTTCGAGATAATGCACTGTTTGCAGGTGATAAATTATGTGGCGTTATAGATTTTTATTACGCTTGTAATGATGTATTAATTTACGATATTGCGGTAATGATAAATGACTGGTGTAGCTTACCTAATGGTGACCTAGATGCAAAACGAGTACAAGCCGTTCTTAAAAGTTATTATAAAACTAGGCCTTTTACTAAAGTTGAATATAAAGTCTGGCCAATCATGTTACGAGCAGCAGCATTACGCTTTTGGTTATCACGGTTACAAGATTTACATTTTCCACGTCCCGGTGAAATAACTCACATTAAAGACCCTGTTGTGTTTCAACATATTTTACAAGCTCATATTAAAGCTGGAGAGAAACGTATTGCTTTATTACATTGGTAATAATGTGAACTAAGAGTTGATGTTACGCATATTTGTAGAGGTAATCCCTTGTGGTTACGCATATTTGTAGGGGTAATCCCTTGTGGTTACCCAAACTCCAATAGGAAATTCGCTCCAAAGTTAAATCAATTTATTAATCTCTCCTATTAGCTCTTCATTACTATAAGAACCTTTTTGTAAAATAGTTGCTACACTTTCTAACCGAATTCTATCTTCCAGAGTTATATCTTTAGCAGTAAATACAATAATCGGAATAGATTCAGAAATATGTTGTTGCAGTCTAACCACAAACTCAAATCCATCCATTTCTGGCATTTGTAAATCCAATAAAATAACCGCAGGCTTTTGTTTTTCTTTGATATATTCTAACGCTAACCAACCGTCATCAATTTTACAAACTCGAAAATCGGCTTTCCTAATGATACGTTCCATCATATCTCGATTAACTTGATCATCATCTATCACCATGATTAACGGAGCAGATTCATTAGAAGAAAAGTGATATTTTTGTATGACTTTTGACAGCTGTTCACGAGTAATTGGTTTAATTAAATAATCAGATGCTCCCAATGAGTAAGCTACATTTTTATCTTCCATCATGGATAATATAATTACTGGGATAGAGGCTAATTCTCGCTCTGATTTTAAATAAGTTAATACCTCCCAACCATCCATTTTGGGCATCATAACATCTAAAATTATTACATCTGGTAACACTTTTTTGGCTAATTGTAAACCTTCTTCACCACTTTCCGCCATTTCTACTTGATAACCTTGTTTGGTCAAATAGTTATGTAATACCTTGCGTACTTCCAATTCATCATCAATGACCAATATAGTACCATCTTCTCCCAATACTGCCATATCTTTTGCCAAATAACTATCATCTGGTTGAATTAAAGTTACTCTAGCCGGCAAACTAATAGTGAAAGTACTACCTTTGTTAAGTTCACTTTCAACATTTATCGAACCGCCCATCATTCTAACAAAATGGTTAGTAATAGCTAAACCTAATCCACTTCCATCATATTTACGAGTGCTAGAGCTATCAGCTTGAGTAAAAATTTGGAACAGATTTTCTTTCTGCTCTACATTCATTCCAATTCCGCAATCTTTAACTTTGAATACAATCCAATCATCATTATCACGTATGACTTCTAAAAATATGATACTTTGCTGTTCACTAAATTTAGAAGCATTACTAAGTAATTTTAATAAAACTTGGCGAATTTTAGTTAAATCAGTGTGCATCTCGCCTAAATCATCACTGTAATAAATTTCTAATTTATCTTGATTCTTATTTAAGAGCGGTTGAATGGTATTTACAATGTCTTTTACCATGTTGGACAAATAAAAAGTCTCAGCATAGAGTTCCATTTTACCAGTTTCTATTTTGGAAATGTCTAAAATATCATTGATATTGGCCAATAAATGTTTACCAGCTAAATAAATTTTTTCAATATCCTTACTGAGTTCAATCTCACCAAGATCAGCTATTTCTTCTTGCAACATTTCTCCGTAACCGATGATCGCATTTAAAGGAGTTCGCAATTCATGACTCATATTAGCCAAAAATCTGCTTTTCGCTAAGTTGGCTGCTTGGGCTTCTTGTTTAGTTTTTTGCAAATCTTCTTCATATAAATTAATCGAATTCAACATAGAATTGAAGCCTTTTTCCAATATTCCTATTTCGTCTCGGCCTTGTTCTTGAATGCGAATTTGGCGGTTGCCAGCACTAACTTGTTCAGTGACATATGTAAGTATTTCAATTGGTTTTGTGATAATTTTACTAATAAAAACGGCAATAATTAGAGAGACTAATACTGTTAATGCTATTATAATACTGAAAGTATTGCGAAATGATTGAATGGTAGCTGAAATGTTGGTTGTCGACTGTTTGGCAATTAATATCCAATATTCTATTCCTGATACTGATATACGATGATAAGTTAGAATCAAATCGTTAGTCCTAATATTTCCTTCTGTATTAACAATTATCTGTTCTGCTAATTCAGGATGATCACTATTTAAAAAATTATAACTAGTATTTAAGTCTTGTGGCCCACCCCAGCATTTATTAATATCTTCAAAATTAGATAAGTAAAAACCATTTTGATCGATTAGATAAACTCTTTTTAAACGTTGAAGGAACTGATTAGCATCAACATTAACTATAACAATACCAGCTCTAGCACCATTTGAGTAAAAAACTGGAGTTGCATAACGAATCACTGGCTTGTAAGGAATTTCTATTTGACCGTGTTCCCTATTTAAATCCAAAGCTGAGATAAAAATTTGGCCTTTAGGTAGGGATATCGTATCAGTAAAGTAATAGCGGTCACTTTTATTTTGCAGATTAGTAACTATTTCGGCTTTATTGTTAATAGTATCAATTCGTACAATTTCTTGGCCGATCTCATCAATATAACGAATCTGATAATAAATATTTCGACTTTTGGCAAAAGTTAAAAATTCGGCTTCTATTGGTGCTATTGATGGTATATCTATTTTAGTATTGTATAGTTGCAAATAATGTTGGAGTGGATATGAATTACTAAGGAAAATTAAGTCTTTTTTAGTTGAGGTCAAAAATGTTTCTATATCATGCTTAAAAGTTTTAATAGTTTCAGCTTGAACATCTAATTCTCTTTCATTTAATACTTCGAGCGATGTTTGCATTGCATAAATACCAATTATTAAAACTGGAATTATTGCAACTAACAAAAATCCAATGGCAAGTTTAGTACGAATATGTTGGTAAAATTTCATTATTTAAACAGTCTCAGATATAGCAATTCTTAATTATGAATGCTTAATTCTTAATGAAATTAGATATAAATATCAAATTCTTAATTTGTATTGATATAATACATTCAATTGGGAAGTGCTGTAATTAATTTTAAACTTAGTACACTATGATAATTGATAAATTAGTATAGAATTATATAATATATGTACAGGAGTATATAAATGATAATTATCAATTTATTATATACTTTATCCTGATAATGTTGGAATATTGGAAATTTAAATAATGTCTAAAATAGTTATAATGTCCGTACCTAATAATGTAAAACAAGTTTTATTACACTCTTGTTGTGCTCCTTGTTCAGGAGAAATTATGACAGCATTATCAAGCATAAATATAGATTACACTATTTTTTTCTATAATCCTAATATCCATCCCCGTAAAGAATACGAAATCCGTAAAAATGAAAATAAGCGGTTTGCAGAACAACAGGGTATTAATTTTATAGATGCTGATTATGATATGGATGAATGGTATGAACGGACTAAAGGTTTAGAATTTGATTCGGAACGTAGTCCTAGATGTACTATATGTTTTGATATGCGGTTTGAACGTACTGCATTATATGCTCATGAAAATGATTTTCAAGTATTTGCTAGTTCTATGGGAATTTCTCGGTGGAAAGACATGCAGCAAGTTAATTCTGCTGGTGAAAGAGCGGCAGCCCAGTATCCAAATTTGACTTATTGGGATTATAACTGGCGTAAGCAAGGAGGTTCGCAACGTATGATAGAAATTGCAAAACAGGAAAAATTCTATAAACAAGAATACTGTGGTTGCGTCCACTCGTTACGTGAGGTTAATCAAAGACGTAAAGAACAAGGACGTGAGAAAGTTGTGATTGGAGAGAAACATTATCTGTAATAAACTGGGTAGTCCTAAACAAAGTAGTGATATAATATAAATAGTAAAATTCAGGCTTTAGTTTTTTGCCTAAAGATAAATATTAGGTTCCTATATTATATTCAAATTTTGATTAAACGTGTTATTTTAATAAATCTATATAAAAAAAGGTCTATTTTGAATCAAATATTCACAACAATAATTACATCTCTGTTAAATCAAGCATTACATTTAACTCCAGCCAGCTTATCCGCTTTAAATGAACTGACTGATAAAATTATTCGGATTAATTTAATTGGTACTGGAAATAACTTTAGTTTGTTTCCAGATGATAAAGGTATTTTTATACTTAATAATTATACTGGAGAAGTAGATGTTACAGTAGAAATTGCTCCATTTACTTTATCTCATTTAATCCTAAATTCTACCGCCAATTTAGATAATACTACCGAAATAAATATTATTGGAGATAAAGCAGTTGCTGAAAAATTATTAATAATCATTAAACAATTGGATATTGATTGGGAGAAACAATTATCTCAAAAATTAAATTCTGTTGTTTATCTGTTCGGTGATACAATGCGTTCTTCACATAATTATATGAATTTAAATAGTTTAGAAGCCAATTTAATTCTCCAGTTAAATCTACCAACTAGAACAGAAGTGCGAAATTTTACCAGTGCAGTAGAAATATTGCGTAATAATTTAGACTGTTTGGAGCAACAAATACAAGAATTAACATGAAAATTATTCGTCAACTCATACATATACTAACCATTTATCGTATTATTGCACGTTATGGGCTAGATGAACTATTATTTTCAACCAAATTATTCCAGCCATTACGTTTATTCTCCTATTTAGTTCCTGGTTATTGGTTAAGTGCTAAAAACCTAAGCAGAGGTAAACGCATTAGATTCGCTTTAGATGATTTAGGCCCAATTTTCATTAAATTTGGCCAAATTCTTTCCACTCGATGTGATTTATTACCAAACGATATAGCGTTAGAATTAGCTAAATTACAAGATAATGTAGCTCCATTTCCTTATGAGGAAGTAGAAAAAATCTTAGAGAAAGCTTATGCTATGCCGTTAGAAAAAGTATTCTCTGAATTTGATAAAACCCCAATTGCTGCTGCTTCTATCGCTCAAGTACATTCAGCTCGTTTGTTTAATGGACGTAACGTAGTAGTAAAAGTGTTACGGCCTGGGATTAGAATTAGAATTAGGAAAGATATAGAATTATTATACTTACTTGCGGGATTAGCTAATCGTTATTGGAGTGACGGTAAACGCTTGCGTCCTTTAGAAGTAGTGGCAGAATTTGAAACAACTCTGTACGATGAATTAGACTTAGTTAGAGAAGCAGCTAACGGTACCCAGTTAAAACGCAATTTCAAGGAATCTAAACTTCTGTATGTACCTGAAATTGAATGGGATTATACGTTAAATAATGTAATGGTAATGGAACGTATTAATGGTGTTCAAGTTAGTGATATGAAAAGCCTTAAACATAATGGAGTTAATCTAAAACATCTAGCTGATATTGGAGTAGAAATTTTCTTTACTCAAGTATTTCGGGATAATTTCTTCCATGCCGACATGCACCCGGGAAATATTTTTGTGGATATTAAGAATCCTTTTAATCCGCATTATATTGCAATAGATTTTGGGATCATGGGAACTCTTAGTAAAGGAGATCAACACTATTTAGCGGCTAATTTTTTAGCTTTTTTTCAGCATGACTATCGACGGGTAGCAGAATTACATGTCCATTCTGGATGGGTGCCAGCTAATACTAGAATAGAGGAGTTTGAAGGTGCGATTCGCAGTGTTTGTGAACCGATTTTTGACAAACCTTTGAAAGAAATTTCTTTTGGCATGGTATTATTACGCTTATTCCAAACTGCTCGCCGTTTTCAAATGGAAGTCCAACCGCAATTAGTGCTGTTACAAAAAACTTTGCTTAATATTGAGGGATTAGGCCGGCAACTTTATCCTGAGCTAGATTTATGGCAAACGGCCAAACCATTTTTAGAACGTTGGATGGATGAGCGAGTTGGAGTGCGGGCTTTTCTGAAATCTATTCGCACTAATGCACCAATTTGGGCCGAAAATTTACCTGAATTGCCAATGTTAGTACATGAAGCTTTAATGCAGCACCAAACTGATTCAACTCATCTTAAACGCCTCAATCATGAATTAGAACAATTGCGGGAAGAAACAACACGTTGGCATGAACGTATTATGCTAATTTTAATTGGTTGTGCGTTTATCATTAGTGCCAGTATTATTTTAGGTTTGAAAACTTGGAGTGTGTTTAATTTAGGCATATTACCATTAGGTGTTATATTAGGCAGTGTTGGAAGCATAATATTGTTGTGGGTTTGGAGTAAGCATTAACTATAATTTAGTAGTAAAATATATATTTATCATAGGCAATATATATGCAAGGAAAGATATTTATGAGAACATGAGCTTTCTACACAATAACACCCACACAGGATGGATAGTAATCCATCCAAACCCACCAAATCGAAATTTATATGGTAACTAAAATTATTAAAAAATAAATTGCAATAATTATAAAATATGTTATATT
>DAOUSR010000112.1 GCA_030627125.1 Thioploca sp. | reverse complement strand
TCACCAATAATAATTAAGCCACTACTAGTTTCTACTGCATAATCAATAATGTTTCTACTAGCTTTGTGAAGATAATCATCTATTTTTTTGATTAGGTATGAAATGCCACCATGACCTAATTTTAAAGCTTCAACCACTGCATAGCGGCGTAAGTCTCTTTCGTTAAGTGTTGCAGCAAATAGTATTATACTTTCTTTAATTTCTGAGTTCTAATTGTTTAGTTTCATAATATAACGCATTATATAACATTTACTGAAAATCAAAAAGTTATTGGCTTCCCTAATAGACTCATGATAAAAAATTAGAATTAAGAATTACTATACTCTAGGAGCTTCTATTTTATTTAATACCTCATTCAATACCATATCTATATTGTGTCCTTCTATTTCTAATTCAGGGGCTAAAGCTATGCGATGGCGTAAAGTTGCTACAGCAATATTTTTAATATCGTCAGGAGTAACAAAATCGTGGCCAGCTAATAAAGCAGCAGCACGAGCAGCACGAATTAACGCAATACCACCACGTGGCCCCGCTCCTAAACTGATTCCAGGCCAAGCCCGAGTACTACGCACAATTTTAACTGCATAATCATAGACTCTATCATCAATTTGTAAATTTGCCACAATTTTTTGTAAAGTTAAAATATTTTCTGGTTTAACTATTGGTTTTACTGCCTTAACATCTAAACCTTCTCCAACTTTAGCAATTGTAATTTGTTTTACCAACTGCATTTCTTCCTGTTGACTAGGATAATCAATTTGAATCTTTAATAAAAACCGATCCAACTGAGCTTCTGGTAAAGGATAAGTACCTTCTTGTTCAATTGGATTCTGAGTAGCAAGAGTCATAAATGGCAATGGTACAGTAAAAGGTTTGCCTTCAATTGTAACTTGTTGTTCTTGCATTACTTCTAATAAAGAAGCTTGGCTTTTTGCTGGCGCTCGATTGATTTCATCAGCCAATAATAAGTTGGTAAAAACCGGGCCTTGACGAATTCTAAATTCCTCAGTTTTCATATCATACATCGCATGACCAGTTACATCACTAGGCATTAAATCCGGAGTAAACTGAATGCGAGTGAAATTACCAGTAAAAGTTTTGGCTAATGCTTGAACTAATAAGGTTTTACCTAAACCCGGAACTCCTTCAATTAACACATGACCAGCTGCTAATAAACCAATCAACACTTGTTCAACAATTTTCTCTTGCCCAACGACCACCTTACTTATTTCAGTACGAATCCGTTGAACAATTTCAATGGCACGTTCTATATGTCCATTGGTCATAAAGTTTTCCTTATTTTGCTAAATATTTGAATAGTCTGAACCAGATCGGTATTTTTATTAGACAACGCATCTTCTATCTCTGTTGCAGATAATCCACACCTTTGAGCTAACTGGTTACTCAACTGAGAGTAGGATAATTGATTCCAATTAGGATGAGTTCTGTTTATCTGCTGGATTAAAGATTGTCTGGCATCGTTTAGTAAAGTTGCTGTCTTACCTTGTCGCCATAAAAAATTACCACTGGCTTCGATATGTTCCAGCAAACGTCTACGAATTGGTTTCGATATTGGTATTAATGGCCCAAACCGTTGACTAACCGACCATAACCAAAATAATAATAATATTATAGCACTAATTACAACTGTCCACATATGAGTCCAGATTAGTGTTAATAATGTTGGCATTTTAGTTGATGTGTTCCAATTATTAGTTTCACCAGCTAATCCGCCTTCTATATTTTTCGGCACATGATTTAAGAACCATACTTTAGTTTCTTGACGTTCAAAATGAGTTAAATGCCATAAAAATTGAGCGTGATCATAAGTGGCTATTTTATCATTTTCAATGAACGATAAATCACTTAAAATGATAATTATTCCAGTACCATAGTAATATTGTAATAAATGGCTACCGTAATTATCACTAATATCTTGGGCTGGTTCATTATCGTCTACTGTTAAATAATAGTTAGGATCAAATAAAACTTTTAATTTATATTTTTGCCAGATAAATCCAACTGGTTCGGCTTTTGTAGGAGACTCATTTTGATATTGAAATATGTTTAGCTTTGATAGCAATAAATCTGGTTGAGTTACTATGTCTTGAGTATTATCATGGACAACATCACTGACAATAATTAAATTACCGCCACTATCAACCCATTCTAATAATTGTTGAGTATTTTTTTCATTAAGTATACTATTATACTGTAACAGTATCAGAGTATCTTGGCTATCCAATTCATCTTTTGGTAAATTCTGGATAGTTACAACTGGAGTTTTCATCCGTTCCAATAATTGTTTAGCTGCTAATAATGGATCATTAGCGGCTTCAGTTTGAATATCTACACTTACCTTTTCCAACTTAAAATTATTATAAATCCAATAACCAGCAATAGTTAAACAACCAATAACTATACTAACTATAATGAGTTTGATGTTTTTTATAATCATATTTTCTTTAAATATTAGCTGATGTTACGCCCATTGATTACGAACCTCTCTTAACTCGGAGGGCTGCATCAAAGTATATAAAGCTAATAACTTTTGTTATATCAAAAATGGATATTCTTAAAGTATTATCTAGCTAATCATTCTAATTTTAACACTAAAGTCGGCATCAAACGTTGCAAATTTTTTAAAAATCTTACTTGCCAAGGTATTTCACCATATCCAATAGCTGTTAATTGCAACACTTGCTTTTTACGAACATTAACCACGAATTTAGTAAAAGTATTAATACCAGAACTATTTAAAAATTCTAGTTTTCTTACATCTAAAGTTAATAGTTTAACTTGTTTTTCTGCTGCGGTATTAAATAAACTTAAAATAGGAGCGTATTCTGCCGAACTATTTAGCAATAACGAACCTTCACACACGATCATGTCGGAATTGTTATCGTATGTCACACTATAATCTTCAGTTTTAATTTCCATATTTTTTATTCAAAGTTTTAGATATTTAAACATACCATTGTTGTCAAAGTAACAGAAGAATAACGTTTAGAAATTTGAAATCTCCAACCTATTTTAGCTGAATAATCACATACCATACTAAGAAGTCCTAAACCAGAGCCTTTTTCATCACTAACTGCATTGGCTTCCATACGATTAAAATATAAATCTTGTGGGTCTTCATTTGCGATTTGGTGAAGAAAAAATTTAAGTTTTTCAACATTTTTAGGATTTATATCATGAGTTACATGGAATATTAATTTATCATTATATAATTTAAACGAAATTTCGATAAAACGCTGCGAAGTAACGTCATTAAATTTCATTGCATTTTCTAATAATTCATTAGCAATGTATTTAACAGCTTGTTTACTCTGGATTGGAATCGGAGCATTAGTATTTTGAGGTTGTCCTATAAAGAAAGTTTGGACATAATTCGCTATAAATTCGGCGGATAATCCATTAGCTCGCCAACTTTGCTTAATAGTAGATAAGCTACTTGGTAACATCCCAATTTTTAAGTATTCCATATTTTCTGATAAATCTTCTATAAAATACCCAAATATCTGTGTTTCCATATTAAAAATCCTTTTCAATAAAATTTTAATTCAGATATATTAATATATTACCATAAAATATATATTTTATACCAATTGGAAAAAGTATCTAAATAATTATTCCTCTCGAATTGCCTCTGCTGGTTCTATTACTGTGGTTTTCCAAGCTGCTAATAAAGAACTAAGGGTTGATATAATTATAGTGATTATGAAGATAAATATGAAATAAGTGTATGGTAAAGCACAAATTTTAGCTCCTACTTCATTAATGAACATTAGATTAATGGTTGAAGCAATTACAATATATCCACTGGTAGCAACTATATTACTTAAAACAACAATAATTATGGCCTGATAAATAGGAAATCGAAAAACTTGTAAGCAGGATAATCCCATTAACCTAAGTACCCCAATATCACGTTTTTTTCTTTCCACTGAAGCATATAAACTAGCAATTAAAGCAGCCATAGCACCAGCTATACCAACAATTGCAATTAGCCAAAAAATTTTGCTTAAGCCTTGATCTAATACTTTTAGTTTCTCTATTTCTTGAATCTGGGCAATAACATCAATATCTTGAGCTACAAAATGGCGATACAAATTTGGAATATCGTCAATACTCTTGGCATACAAACGAAAACCATGATAATTGGTCTTTACTGATAAAAAAGTTTTTTGAGTTTGATCAAAGATAATTCGATTGGTTTGTCCGGTGCGTAAAATCCCAATTAATTCTATCGGAACAATGATATTTTCATTAAAACTTGCTCCTTGATTATTTACCGGAAATTTGATTTTTCCGCCCATAACATTGCTAGTAAGAATACTCGTTGAATATCGTTCAGAAATGCTCTTAGGTAATAACGTTTGGCCTTGATTAGTAAAATTGGTATTAACATCAAAATTTCCCCAAGGCAATGGTGGTAGACCTAAAATATCTGTCTGCGATTTAGATAAAGACAATCCTATAACTCTAATATTATTTGCATCGGTAATTTCAACATTATCTACAAATGGTAAAATTATGGCAGCTTTTCCACGTAGTTTATTTTTAATAATATTTATACTACCAGTTGTAATTGGATTACCTTTAGCTAATAATTTATAAATAACATAATTATCTGGTGGAAAAAAACTAAATTTTTGCTGAAATTCATCCGCATATGCACGCTGAACATCAGTAAGACCAGTATTAACAGTCAAATTAATTTCATCAATGGCAGTTAAATTTTGTGGTAATAACATCCATAACCCATCATAACTCAATGGAGGTAATACCTTTCCTCCTGACCAATTCCGACTATAAACAGCACGACCTTCTTTATATGCTTCAACATCATTAACAAATGCAAATGGAGCATAAATTCGTGCTAAAGCATCGGCCCTAGAGTTTAATATTGCTACTACTCGTAACTTAACTTGTACCGATTCCTTGTTTTTATTTCTAGTACGAGTTATTTCAGTATTTAGTACATCTCCTGTTTTTATTCCCAATTCTTCAGCAGCAACATAACTTAACACGCATTCATCTGCATTAGGAATAATTCCATCATTGGTTAAGATTAAGGGATCGCCAACATCTGTTGGGATTAAGTCAATTAATAAACGCTTGGTCGAAGTTGTTACTCTAATAACAGAAGAACCACGTAAAATGGTTGGGATTATAAACTCAATATCATCCCGTTGGGCAAATTCATCAAACCATTGTGAAGATAGATTTAAAGTTCTAGCCGGGCGAATTTCTCTATTAACGGGGTCTTCCATTAAACGTTCGTGCATAGTTTGAATCGTGCCATTTTTCAACCCTAATAGCACCAATAATGGAGTTAATATAGCTGCTATTGCTAGCACCATGCACAATGCCAAAATCCATTCATGCCACAAATCTAAGATAGCAAGTCGAGTTATAATAGGTAATTTCACAGTTTTAACAAGTGCGATTGAGTTAAAGTATCAGATACATCATAAACATCAAAACCATAAGTTACATCTGCAAAAGGAGCAATTAAATTATGGTTATGAGTAACCATAACAATAATCGTGCCACTTTCTTTAGCTATGGTGTGGAAATCTTTAATAATATTCAATGCTCTAGTTTCATCAACTGCAGCCGTAGGTTCATCAGCCAAAATAATTTGTGGATGATGACTTATAGCTCGTAAAATAGCTACTCGTTGTCGTTGACCACCAGATAAATATTGCGGTTTTTTATTTAGAATTCCGCTTATATCAAGCCGTTTAGCTAACTCTATAATTTTAGAATCATGAAATCCATTAATTTCTGAGACTAATTGTAAGTTTTGCAACACAGTTAAAAATGGTAATAAACCTCCTGTTTGTAGTACATAGCCAAAATGTAAACGACGCAACATTGCCAGAGCTTTTTCTTGTTTATTTTTCCATAGTTGTTTAATATCAATTACTTCACTAGCATAATAAGTAAATTGTTCGCAAGTATTAGGATTAGAAACTAAAGCTAGTATATCTAACAAGGTGCTTTTACCACAGCCGCTTTCACCTACAACAGCGACAAATTGACCTTTATGTAATTGTAGTTCTTTAGTATACAATTCAAAAGTTGCTCCGCCTTGTTCACGGTGTTTTAATACATTTTTCAATTCTAAAACTAAAGTATCCATTGTTGTTATAGTGTAGCAAATAATTAGGTTTAATGTTACAATATATCATACTAACCTTTTTGTTTGAAAACAAATATGACATCCCACACAATATTAGTTGTTGATGATAGTAGAGTATCTAGAATGTTGGTACGAGCTATCATTGACCATGCTGATAAAAAATTGCAAATTATTGAAGCTAACACTGGAGAAGAAGCTTTGACTAAAGTTAAAAATATTTCAACAATTAATATTGCAATTTTAGATTTAAATATGCCAGGTATGGATGGTTTAATGTTAGCAACAGAATTATTACAATATTATCCAAATATAAAAATAGGTTTGTTAACAGCTAATATTCAAGATATGGTAAGACAAAAAGCTAAAGATTTAGGGATTAGTTTTATTCCCAAACCAATCACTGAAGAAAAAATCTTGAATTTTATCTATGGATAATAATATTCTACTATCTGAATTACAGCATGATGCCATTGTTGAATTGTTAAATATTGGTATAGGCAGTGCTGCTAGTTCATTGAGTGAAATAGTTAGTGAAGAAATTAAATTATCAGTACCTAGTCTTGAACTATTATGCAGAAAGGAAGTAATTAAATATTTTGATACATTATCCCAAGATATAGTTGCAATTAAGCAGTCTTTTCAAGGGGCTTTTTATGGTGATGCTTTATTGGCATTTGCTCATAATAAAGTGGTCAGGCTAGTTAGCATTTTGCTGAAACGTCAAGTATCCAACAAAGAACTAGTAGAATTAGAAGCAGATGCTATAACAGAAATAGGTAATATCGTTCTTAATGCTTGTCTTGCGACTTGTAATAACGTACTGTCTCAAAAATTAACTACTGAAATACCTACTTTTCTGAAAGGTACAGCTAAAGAGATATTTAATAATGGCAAATTGGCAAATATAGTGTTATTTTTACATGTAAAATTCAATTTACAACATGAAAATATAGATGGTTATGTAGCTTTTATTCTAGAAACTTCTGCTATTGAACAACTAAAAATTAATATTGATCAATACCTGCTTGAAAATATTTAACTGGATTTCACATTCTAAGTAAAAATTTCAGTAAAATTAAGAACCAGTGCAAGATAGAAGCATGAAAAAATATAAAAAAATCCAATTACATCAGATAAATTCAAACGATTAACGGGACTATATCAATCCTGAGATTCCCGCATAATACCTTCAAAATGTAACAAATATGAAAGAGAAATTAGTTTGTATTGGCAATGGTATGGCTGGTATTCGTACCATTGAAGAAATTCTTAAGTTAGATTCAGAATATTACGATATTACAGTATTTGGTTCTGAATCTTATGGTAATTACAATCGTATCCTCTTGTCTCCAGTATTAGCTGGGGAAAAAGTTATTGAAGACATTATTCTGAACGATAAGCAGTGGTATCAGGATAATAACATCACTTTACATACAGGCCATACTGTAGTTTCTATCGATAGGTACAAACGCCAAATCCATACCAATAAAGGAATTACCGTTAATTATGACCGTTTGTTATTAGCAACTGGCTCCAATCCTTTTATCATTCCAGTACAAGGCCACACCCTGCCAGAAGTAATCAGTTTCCGTAATATCCAAGACGTACACACCATGTTAGATATATCCTACCAGGGTAAAAATGCAGTAGTTATCGGTGGTGGTTTATTGGGTTTGGAAGCTGCTAATGGCCTCATGCAACAGGGTATGGAAGTCACAGTAGTACATTTGCTAGATACCTTAATGGAACAGCAATTGGATAAAGCTGCGGCAGTTTTATTGCAAACTTCTTTAGAAGAACGTGGCTTAAAATTCATGATGGAAGCGGAAACTGCTGCTATTTTAGGCGAAGATCATGTTACTGGAGTTAGTTTTAAAGATGGTACAGAGATTCCAGCTGATTTAGTGGTAATGGCAGTAGGTATTCGGCCCAATATTAATTTAGCTCAAGCAGCTGGTGTGTATTGTGAGAAAGGAATTATAGTTAGTGATACATTGCAAACCTATGACCCACGCATTTATGCAGTCGGTGAATGTGTTCAGCATCGAAATAAACTATACGGTTTAGTTGCCCCATTATTTGAGCAAGCTAAAGTATGTGCCAATCATTTAGCCAATTTAGGTTATGCTCGTTATGAAGGTTCAGTTACCTCTACTAAATTAAAAGTAACTGGAATCGACCTGTTTTCTGCTGGTGATTTTCATGGCGGCCAAGATGCTGATGAACTTATTTTCCAAGACCCCAGCCAAGGTATTTATAAAAAGGTTGTAGTTGAGAATAATCGGATTAAAGGTGCGGTTTTGTATGGTGATACTATAGATGGAGCTTGGTATTTCCAATTGATGAGGGATGAAGTTGACATCAGCAACCAACGCAATAAACTTCTGTTTGGCCAAGCTCATTTGGGTGATAGCGGTCATGCTGAAGTGCATGGTGTCACTTTGATGAGTGATGACACTGAGATTTGTGGTTGCAATGGAGTTTGTAAAGGCGATATCGTCAATTCAATTATTAAAGACAAATTGTTTACGTTGGATGAGGTTCGGAGCCATACTAAAGCTTCTAGTTCTTGTGGTTCTTGTACTGCGTTAGTTGAACAGTTATTAGCTTTCACTTTAGGTAGTGATTATTCCGTTTCTCCCAAGAAAAAACCTTTATGTAGTTGCACTGAATATACTCATGCAGACGTACAACGAGTTATAAAGGAACAGCATTTAACCAGCATTAAAGCCGTCATGCACTTTATGGACTGGAATACTCCGGATGGTTGCCACATCTGTCGGCCAGCACTGAATTATTATTTGATATGTAAATGGCCGGGAGAATTTCAAGATGATCCACAATCTCGCTTTATTAATGAACGAATTCATGCCAATATCCAAAAAGATGGTACTTACTCAATTGTGCCTAGAATTTGGGGTGGAGTAACTTCTCCGCAAGAATTGCACGCTATTGCTAATATTGCAGAAAAATTTGATGTACCAACTATTAAATTTACCGGTGGTCAACGACTTGATTTGATTGGAATTAAGAAGCATGATTTACCAGCAGTTTGGAAGGATTTAAGTGAAGCTGGTTTAGTTTCTGGCCACGCTTATGGTAAAGCATTACGTACAGTAAAAACTTGTGTTGGTTCTGAATGGTGTCGTTTTGGTACTCAAGATTCTACCGAAATGGGAATTAAATTAGAAAAATTTGCTTGGGGATCATGGACTCCACATAAGTTTAAGATGGCTGTATCTGGCTGTCCACGTAACTGTTCGGAAGCAACTATTAAAGATTTCGGAGTGATAGCAGTAGAATCCGGCTGGGAATTACATGTTGGTGGTAATGGTGGTATCAAGGTTAGAGTTACGGATTTACTATGTAAAGTAACAACTCAAGCAGAGGTTTTAGAATATTGTGGGGCTTTCATTCAGTTATACCGAGAAGATGCTCATTATTTGGAAAGAACTGCTCCTTGGGTAGAGAGAGTTGGTTTAGCTCATATTCAAAAAATGATGATTGAAGATGCGGATAATCGTAAAGAGTTAAATGAACGTTTCTTGATTTCACAGCAATATGCTCAAATTGATCCTTGGAAAGAACGAGCTGAAGGTGTTGCTAAACATGAGTTTACTTCTTTGCAAGGAGGAGTTGCATAATGAACATTGGTAATTTGAATGATATACCAGTTTTGGGTTCACGAGTGGTGCAAACCGAACGTGGCGAAATAGCAATCTTTCGTACTTCTGATGATGCGGTATTTGCGATTGCGAATAGCTGTCCACATAAAGAAGGGCCGTTGGCTGATGGCATAATTTATAATCATAAAGTAACTTGTCCATTGCATAACTGGCAGATAAATTTGGAAAATGGCCAAGCAATAGTACCAGATGAAGGTTGTGCTGAAAGTTTTAAAATTACAGTTGATGCGGATGGGAGTTTGTTGTTGGAGATTTGATTATAATGCTTAATTGTTAGAATCAGAATTTCCAAAATTTAAGAATTCTCTAGTCAGGGTCGAGTAGCCCTTGGGAGCTTCCCCCAAAGGCTCTCACAGAACCAGACGTGAAACTCTCGCTTCATCTGGCTCTTATCATTCAACCTTAATTAATATATTACCAATGAGCAAGTAACCTTGGATGTTTTCTTTGAAATCTAATAACTCTTTGCACTGCTTGAGCATAAGTTTTCAATGATTTATATTTCCGTTTTGCCCAACGACTGAGTTTCCTATTGAAATGTTGTAACACCCATTTGATGGAGTGTATTGCGTTAAACTAAGCCCACATAGTCGCCCATATGGACTCGTCTTCAAAACCGGACGTGAAAAGTTTCCCTTCATACGGCTCCTATAATCATACTTTTAAACATCTTTACGATGTCTTCTTA
>DAOUSR010000190.1 GCA_030627125.1 Thioploca sp. | reverse complement strand
CCGCTATTGGCCTTACTGCCTATACCATATTTGGAAGTTGAAATTGGATAACTTTTTACTAATTCATCATCTCCAGTATACAGATAAAGCTTTTGTTCAGATATATTTACGGTGATTTTAGCTTTATCAAGTAACTGGGTCGTAGCTCCATCTGAAATGGGAAGATTAATTGTTTCCATTGCTTTAACATATTGTGATAAACTGATTAATATTAATGCTATTATTAACCTAACAGGTAATATTTGAATA
This sequence comes from Thioploca sp., assembly GCA_030627125.1. GTDB lineage: Bacteria > Pseudomonadota > Gammaproteobacteria > Beggiatoales > Beggiatoaceae > DRQV01. The sequence continues at coordinate 5,862 of DAOUSR010000190.1, read as the reverse complement.
TATTTTACTGATACCATCTAAAATCCTCTCTAATGATTCCAAAATTATTGGATTGATTTTAGCATAATTTTTGAATTAATAGCATATAAATTGGTATATACTAATAGCTAATGTTAGATAATTGTTTATAGTATTTCCTAATTGGAATGTGTTATATCAATGCAAATTAATAGCTTGATATTTATTTGGATAAGGTATTTATAATCATATAATTTTAGATAAAAAATCATGTCATATATACTTGAAGCAATTAGAAAAGATGAGCGTGAACGTGAAGGAAATCAGTTTATTGATTATCCTGACAATACATCAACATTCCCAATAAAAAAACTATGGATAAGTATAATAATAATATTAAATGTTATAATATGGTCGGTTTTTTTATGGCCTAAAGAATCGCTTAAATCACCACAAATAACTATAATATCACCTCTATCATCGCCTGTTCATAGTCAGGAATACAATAAATCTAAAGAACCTATAGTCAAATAATATGCACTCAACCTTAGAACGCATACTACGCCAAGCTGGTTTTACTAATGAAAACTTACCAATCGATTTAGTTAAGTGGCAAAAATTTCTTGGTCGGATTGAAGTCTTCTTTACCAATATTGATCGGGAACGCAATCATCCATCTCAACAAGCTTCATTATTAACTATTATGTCGGCTATGGGTGATGGTGTATGCGTTTTTGATAAACAAGGTCAATTATTATTTGCTAACTGTGCAGCTGAAGATTATTTAGGGGGTAAATCTAGCAAGTCAATATTAGAACGATTTGAATTACATGAAAAAACTAATCCTGATGTACGGTTAGAAGCTACTCAATTAATTCAAAAACTGATTCAAGGCAAATTTCAAGATCACAATGCTCGTTTGTTAGGTGATACTAATTTACCAATATCTTGCACTTTTAATCCAATAATTGAGAATGACGAAGTAACAAGCATCGTTTTATCATTTAAAGATATAAGTGAAGTTAAGAGTGCCGAAGCAGAATTAATTGCCTCTAAAGAATCTGCCGAAAAATCTAGTAAAGCCAAGTCACTGTTTTTGTCTAGTATGAGCCATGAATTACGCACTCCTATGAATGCTATTTTAGGCTATGGCGAATTATTAAATGAAGATTTACAAGCACCAATAGAAGAATTTGATACAGATTATACCGCAGATATGCTCCAATATGTGAGTAATATTCTACAATCTGGCTGGCATTTACTTGAATTAATTAATAAAGTTTTAGATTTGACCCGTATCGAAGCTGGTAAACTAGAAGTTAATATAGAAAAAATAGAATTAATTGATTTAATTAAAGAAAGTATTAGCTTTGTTGCTCCTCAAGCTGAAAAACGAAATATAATCATTGACAATGCTGCTGCAACTCTACCACCTCATTATGCATTGATAGATCAAGGCCGCTTAAAACAAGTTATTATTAATTTATTATCCAATGCTGTCAAATATAATCGAGATAACGGCAAAATTACTATTTGCCTGCATCAACCGAATTTTGAATATATACGTTTTGAGGTACAGGATACAGGGGTTGGTTTAACTCCAGAACAAAAAGCTAAGGTATTTGACCCATTCACTAGGTTAAGTGGGCTTAATCTGATAGAAGGTACTGGTATAGGACTTACTATTACCAAACGCTTGTTAGAAATGATGGATGGACGAATAGGAGTGGAAAGTGAGATTGAAGTTGGTAGCACTTTTTGGATTGAAATACCAACTGGTGAAGCTATTGATAAACATAATGAAAACTTTTCAAAGCATGATTTTCGTAAATATATCTTACTATACATCGAAGATAGTCGTACTAATGTAAGTTTAGTAGCTCAAATTCTTAAAGCTCGGCCAGATATTGCGTTAATGTCAGCCCATACTGGTGAAATGGGATTGGAATTAGCTCTGTTACACCATCCTAGTGTTATTTTATTAGATATAAATTTACCCGGAATGGATGGTTTTGAAGTCATGAAACATCTGCATGAATCTGAATATACTTGTGACATTCCAGTACTAGCATTGAGTGCAGATGATACTGCTAAAAATCTAGAACGTGGCCGCAAAGCCGGTTTTTTAGATTATATAATTAAACCGTTAGATATTAAACAATTTCTAAAATCGATTGATAATGCTTTATCTAAAAAATGTGGAGATTAAAAGGACAGTCTTCCACATGCGTAGGGGTAATCCTTTATGGTTACCCTAAAATTTCAGATACCTACTTTTCATTCAGGAATCTGATACACCACCTGCCTCTCACCAGTTCCATACAATATGGCTCAAGCTAATCGAACTTTCTTAATTAACTCTTCTGGGATTTCCTCAATAAATCGAGATGGTTTACAAATATTACGTTCACCGTAGCGAAACCGGCTTTTACTATGACATAGATATAACAGTTTACGAGCTCTGGTAATGCCAACATAACATAACCGCCGTTCTTCTTCTAAATTAAAATCATCCAGACTGTTTTTATGGGGAAATAAATCCTCTTCTAAACCACTTAAAAACACCACTTCAAATTCTAATCCCTTAGCGGAATGCAAAGTCATCAATTGCACGCAATCATTGGATTTACTTTGCTTTTCACCAGCTTCTAACGCTGCATGATCCAGAAATCCGCTTAGAACGGAAGAAGCATTATTATATTGCCGCTCAAATTGATGGGCCGCATTGGCTAGTTCTTCCAAATTTTCTAACCGACCTTGAGCTTCTTCTTTACCAGCTTTTTGATAATGTTCAACTAAACCGGTACTCATTTTAGCGTATTCAATTTTCTCTTGTAATGGCAATTCTAAGTTTGCTAACTTTTCTATTAATGCCATAAAATTCTGTAAACTATTAGCAGCTCGCTTGCTTAATTGGCCACTTGCAAAAATATTGTTAGACGCTTGCCAGAGAGAGATATTTTGTTGTCGAGCCTCACCACGTAACATGACCACAGTACGCTCTCCAATTCCACGTTTGGGAGTATTAATTACTCGTTCAAACGCATTATCATCATTGCGGTTCATGGAAAGGCGTAAATAGGCCAATATATCTTTAATTTCCAGTCGCTCGTAAAAACGTAAACCACCATAAATCCGATAAGGAATATTTTTTTGTAACAAAATCTCTTCAAATTGGCGGGATTGAGCAGTAGTACGATATAAAATAGCAACTTCTTTGCGACTACCTTGCCAAGCTAGAATTTGTTCTGCAACAAACCAAGCTTCATCGACTTCACTATAAGCTTGATATAAAACAATAGGTTCTCCAATAGCACCATTAGTCCATAAATTTTTGCCTAAACGTTTGGTATTATTAGCGATAAGAACATTAGCAGCAGTTAAAATTTTACTAGTTGAGCGGTAATTTTGTTCTAACCGGATCAATTTAGTATTAGCAAAATCATGTTGTAAGCGTTGAATATTTTCAATTTTTGCCCCACGCCAAGCATAAATGCTCTGATCATCATCAAACACTACAAATAACTTGCTATTTTGGCCTGCTAATAGTTGCAACCATTTGTATTGAATATTATTAGTATCTTGAAATTCATCAACGTGGATAAATTGAAACCGTTGCTGATAATATTCTAGTAATTGCGGATTATCACGTAAAGTTTCATAACATCGCAACAATAATTCCCCAAAATCCACTACGTCTGAACGTTGGCAATTTTCCTCATAAATTTGATAAATCTCAATCATTTGGTTTAGCCACAAATCATTTTCATCGGCAGTTAGATTTCTAGCTCGTAAACCTTCATCTTTATTGGTATTTATGAAATTTTGGATTTTTTTAGGCGGAAAAACTTTTTCATCCACTGCTAAAGCTTTCAATAGCCGTTTGATAGAACGCAGTTGGTCATTACTATCCAAAATTTGGAAAGATTGCGATAGATTAGCTGCTTGCCAATGAGTGCGTAAAAAACGATGAGTAATGCCATGAAATGTTCCTACCCATAAACCTTTAGCTGGTTCGGTTAGGAGGTTGTCAATCCGAAACCGCATTTGATTAGCTGCTTTATTGGTAAAAGTTACGGCTAAGATATTGTGAGGATTAGTTTTATCAGTTGCTATTAACCAAGCGATACGATAGGTCAAACATCTGGTTTTACCACTACCAGCACCAGCTAGAACTAGAATATGTTCAAGTGGAGCAGTGACTGCGGTAAGTTGTTCTTTATTAAGTTGTTTGGTAAGTTTAGAAGTATCCATATTGAGGTAGTTGTGGAATTTTTAGGTAGCTTATCTTACCAGATCAATCATGTAATTCGTATTTATCCCTAAAAAATACTGATAATAACATTGATAACAACAAGAAATATCCTAAAAACTGGAGTTTGGGAACGATAAAATATCATCTTCTTAGTCATGGTAAGTAGTTACAATTATTTAACGTTTACTGTTAAGTCTACAGTTTTCCATGATTTATTTGGCAAAGTTCCATTAATAGCTTCTTCAATGAAGGTTTCTAAGTTAATCGGTTCAAAAGTGACAATAGCTTTAAAATATTCTTGCCCTTTTTTTAACTTAATTTCTTTTACGGAAGTGGTATTTTTTCCTTTGTTTCCTTTGTTTCCTTTTTTCAAATTCCCATAAGTTTTTCCAGCTTCTATGGATTCACTAAATAGCATGGATATTTGCCCTGTTGGTGAAATATTAAGTAAAGTTAAATAGACTGCTTTTCCTTTTTTGAGTCCATTTACCTGATAGCCAAATTTAACTTTTTTACGATGTTTAAAGCGTTTTTTCCCAGGCTTATCTAGCCATAATGATATAGCAAATGGAGCTTTGGGATTATCTAAACATTTTATTTGAGCTGCAGGACTGTCTGCTTTGCACTTAGAAACATTATCCGAATTTACGATCTTATTATCCAAAGGATTTGAGATTTTAATAGGGAGTGTTTCTGAATGTTTTAATATTTCAGCAGGTGGTTTTTGGTTATTTTCTGATTGGATGACAACAGGTTGAGAATTATCCCACCAATTATCAGCAACTTTATTGAGGACAATTAACATTGTGCTTATAAGTAATGTAGATAATACACCTGCTACCCATTTTACAAATGAATTCATTTTTTATTTTTCCATTAATAATTGATTTACTTCAATCTTGTGCATCGATTTTTAAACAATAAATAAGAAAACTGCAATTATTGTGCAAATTTTGTTCAATGCTTAAAATTTAGCGGGAATTGTTGAATATTATACGCCACTACTTTGTTTAGGATTACCACATATTCAATTGGGAAATGTTATAAAATCTAATAAATTTAACTATTCTGGAAATTCTATAATTTTGGAAATTCTGATTCTGACATTTTTGAACAAGATTACACGGATTAAAGAATAAGCAAGATTAAATCCTGTCCATCTTGAAAATCTGTTAAATCATGTTCAAAAGTTTTTAATCTTGAAGTTGGTATTGTTTGCCTAATTCTAATACCATTTGTTTCATATCTTCCGATGGTGCAAGTGGTAAGGCTTCTTTGAATATGGGACAAGGGTTTTCTTTTGATAACATTGCGGCAAGTGTGAGGGCTGCAAATAATTTGGTTGTATGTAATTTTGGGTATTTTTTATACCAGTTACGATAGATAGGCAAAACTTTACTAAAATATTTATAAGCCTTCATTTTATCTTCTAACTCAAAATATAACCTACCTAAACCCTCTAATGTATTTGCTAAATTAGGTTTATAAACCTTGGGATTGGTTTGACCAAGTTGCCTATAAAGTTCATTTGCTTTATCAACTCAGAAAAACTTGGATTTTTTCCACAAAATGTGTTTTTTCTTGTCAAACTATTTTCAACTTTTTTAACTATTTAGCTTGACAAGTAACAGAGTATCTACATTTTCAAT
>DAOUSR010000079.1 GCA_030627125.1 Thioploca sp. | reverse complement strand
GCTACTTTACGCATGATTCCTAATATGTCCGTGTGGCGGCCTTGTGATGCAGTTGAATCTGCGGTGGCTTGGAAAATGTCCATATTACGGAAGGAAGGCCCTAGCTGTTTAATTTTCTCTCGTCAAGGTTTAGCTCCACAAACTCGTACTGCGGAACAGATTGCATTAGTTGAGAAAGGTGGTTATATCTTAGCTGATTGTGATGGTACTCCTGATGCGATTATTATTGCGACTGGTTCTGAGGTTGAATTGGCTGTGAAAGCTGCTAAACAATTGAATGGTAAGAAGGTTCGGGTAGTTTCGATGCCTAATACTAATGCTTTTGATTCTCAAGATGCTGCTTATAAGGAATCTGTGTTACCAAGTTCTGTGACTGCAAGAGTTGCAGTTGAAGCTGGGGTTTCTGATAGTTGGTATAAGTATGTTGGTTTGAACGGTAAAGTTATTGGTGTAGATAAGTTCGGTGAATCTGCCCCAGCTGGTGAGTTGTTTAAAGAGTATGGCTTTACTGTGGATAATGTGGTTAAGGCAGTTAAAGGTGTGATGTAGGTTTTTTTTGAAAAAGTCGAGCTAATTATTACACTGGCTCGACTGTATTGTAATAGAGGTATATATGATTAATACACATCTGTCTAGCAATGGACAAGTTATAATTCCAAAACAAATTTGTCAACACCAACGTTGGGAATCAGAACAAGAATTGGTAATAATAGAAGTTAAAAATGGTATTTTATTGAAACCAAAATCACCTTTTAAACCAACATGTTTGGAAGATGTTGCCAAATGTTTACCATACAAAGGTAAACCAAAAACTCTAGCAGATATGGATAAAGCTATAGCAATTGGTATTTTGGAGAATAGTGATGGTTGCGGCTGACACTAATGTTGTTGTACGTTTTCTCACTGGAGATGATCCAGAACAATATCAAAAAGCCTGTCAATTATTTGAACAAGAAATAGTCTTTTTACCAAATACAGTACTTTTAGAGACAGCATGGGTGTTACGACATGCTTATAATTTTGATAAAGATATGATTGTGATAGCATTTCATAAATTGCTTGGATTACCTAATATTCAAATTCATGAGCCTCAATTATTTAAGAATGCATTAGATTGGATTGATTTTGCGGATGCGTTACATCTTGCTTTTAGTCAAGAAGTAGATATTCTATATACTTTTGATCAGAATTTTTCTAAGCGTAGTAATAATAAAGGTGATTGCTCTGTTAAAATATTATAAGTACTTTAGTATTAAGTATTTTTATTGGTGTAGATAAGTTTGGTGAATCTGCTCCAGCTGGTGAATTATTTAAGGAGTATAGCTTTACTATGGTTGAAGGTGTGATGTAGTTATGTAATTTATACTAATGTCAGGACTTTAACTCGGCATTAGTAGACTTAAAAAATTTAGGATATTATGAAACTTAATACAACACAATCAATGTTACTTATTGTAATTTTGATATTATTTAGTTTATTTTTTACAAAAGTGAATGCTGATGAATTTTCTAAAACAAATTGTTTGTTTGATGCAGTAGAAGCTTCATTTTCAGATTATTTTTATCCAAATGATGTTTCTACAGAGATTATTTATTACGATAATGGAGAAATTAAATATATTCGCCAATATTCAAATGCTGCGATTTCTAATGATAAAGGTAATATATATTACCAACTTTTTGATGGAGATTGGATATATTATGACAGTATTGATAAAGCTGACCAAGATGTTACTGGTGGTAATTGTTCAATTATTGACTCTCAAACATATGTTCAACAAGGTTATGTACTCAAAAGTACCGTATGGCAAAATTCTAAAATTGATGTTTGTTGGGAAAATCCAAATTATGAAAATGCTTACTTTCGTTCCTTAGTAAAAAGTGCGATAGAAGAAACATGGGAAAAAGAATCTAACGTTAATTTTGTAGGTTGGGAGGAATGTTACGATTATTCACAGGGAATTAGAATTGTTTGGATGGATGATCACCCTCACACTAAAGGGTTAGGTACTAGGTTAAATGGTAAACGCAATGGGATGTTATTAAACCATGAATTTAATAATTGGTGTCCTAATTGTAAGTACCAGACAGAAAATTCAGTAAGAATAATTGCAATACATGAATTTGGTCATGCACTTGGATTTGCTCACGAACAAAATAGACCTGATACACCATCTAGTTTTCTAGGTATTTCATGTGAAGAACAAGGTACTGATGGGCTGATGTTATGATTGGAAATTGGGACTTACATTCTGTAATGAATTATTGTAATCCTGAATGGAGTGGTAATGGTAATCTTAGTGATAATGATATATTAACTGTTCAGACTTATTATGGTTATCCTGATATTACTCAATGCACATATGATATTTCACCATCTAATAAATATGTAGAAGACTTTGGAGCTTTTGATAGTATAAAAGTAACTACTCAAACCGGATGTAGTTGGCAAGCATTAAGTAATAATGATTGGATAATATTAGATACAAACGCAACTAAAAAAAGTAATGGAAGCATTTACTACTCTGTTTCTTATAACTCAAGCAACAATCCAAGAACTGGTACAATAACAATTGCTGGAAAAACTGTTACGGTGACACAATCTGGTAAAGCTATAAAACCAACTGCTCCCTCAAATTTATCTGCTACAGCCTTATCAAAAAGCAGTATTAAAATTGAATGGATAGATAATTCAGACAATGAAACCGGATTTTATATTGAGAAATGGAACGGAAGTTCATGGGATTACTATCAAATAGTTGAAGCAAATATAACCTCATTTACTGATACTGGATTACAAGCTGGAACAATTTATTATTATGTAGTTCAATCTTATAATAGCTTAGGTAAAAGTGATTATACTGATTATGTTTCAGCAACTACAAATACTAGTAGTATTATTTATTCTTATCTTGATGCCAATGGTGTAAGACATTATACAGATAAACTACCTATATACAAATATGTTGATTCTAAAGGAACAATACATCTTACAGATAAACCAACTACAGAACATAACTATGAACTTATTTACATAGGCTCGGTATCATTACCCAACTCGTAAGCCATATATATTTGTTTTATAAATTTCTAGCTCCCAACCTCTTAGGCTGGGAATTCATTCTGGGATGCTCTGTGTCCTACAACGCAAAGTATTGCTAAAAGTATTCCCAGCGAAGACGTTGGGAGCGAATATTTTATATGATTTAAGTAATTTATTTTGAATTCAATTAAGCATTAAGCATTATAGAATTAAGAATTATTATACATCCTCACCATTTATATTGGAGAACTTTAAACTATGACTGATTTTTTAATAGCACCATCTATTTTGTCCGCAGACTTCGCTCGTTTAGGAGAAGAAGTTACTAATGTATTAGAGTCCGGAGCAGATATTGTCCATTTTGATGTGATGGATAATCATTATGTGCCAAACTTAACTATAGGGCCTTTAATCTGCGAAGCTTTGCGTAAGCACGGCATAACCGCTCCAATTGACGTGCATTTAATGGTCAAACCAGTGGATCGTATTATTCCAGATTTTGCCGAAGCCGGTGCCACATACATCACTTTCCATCCAGAAGCCAGCGAACATGTTGATCGCTCTTTACAATTAATAAAATCATTGGGTTGTAAAGCAGGTTTAGTATTTAACCCAGCAACTCCATTAGATTATCTTAAATATGTAATGGATAAAATCGATATGATATTACTGATGTCAGTAAACCCAGGGTTTGGAGGCCAATCTTTCATTCCAGAAACTTTGGATAAATTACGGGAAGCTCGCAAAATTATTGATGCTAGTGGGCGTAACGATATACGGTTAGAAGTTGATGGTGGAGTGAAAATTAGTAATATCAAAGATATTGCTCAAGCTGGTGCGGATACTTTTGTCGCTGGTTCAGCAATTTTTGGTACAGCTGATTATAAAGCAACCGTTGATGCAATGCGTTCTGAGTTAGCAAAGGCCTAAATATGAGTTTAAATAGACCAGAATTAATTTTAGTTGATTTAGATGGCACTATGGTAGATACCGCAGCAGATTTAGCTTATGCAACTGATGGTATGTTATCAAAATTAAATTTACCGCAACAAGGTGAAATTAAAGTTCGGACTTGGGTTGGTAATGGAGTTAAAACTTTAGTTGCCAGAGCGTTAGAAGGGAGAATGAATCCAAATCCAGAACCTGAATTATTGGAACAAGCGTTAGATATATTTAATATATTATATGCTTCAGTAAATGGTCAATATAGTCAAGCATATGCTGGAGTAACTGAAGGTTTGGACTGGGTAAAATCCCAAAATATTAATTTGGCCTGTATTACTAATAAAGCTGAAGAGTTTACTTTGCCATTATTGAAAGCCAAGGGACTTGAAGACTATTTTAGTTTTGTGATAAGTGGTGATAGCTTACCCAAAAAGAAGCCTGATCCAATGCCTTTATTACATGCAGCAAAACATTTTAATGTTGATCCAAAAAATTCCTTGATGATAGGTGATTCTACTAATGATGTGAAAGCAGCTCGAGCAGCTGGATTTCAAATTTTATGTGTCACGTATGGTTATAATCATGGGCAGGATATTCGTTTAACCAATCCAGATGCAATTGTAGATTCGTTAGAATATATGAGTGATTTGTTTTAAGGTATTTAGGTGGATGAAATATCTAGGTTCTGTTGATGTTTAGTGCAAGCGATTAGGAATTCGCAACTATCGACAGAACCTATGTATATATATTAATAGTATTATTTCTCAAGTGGTTCAAAAAATTCTATAATTACAGTTCCCTCTTTAATAGAAGGACGATAAAACATTTTAACGGTTTGGGTATGCGAATAAATAACTCGCGCTACCGTTTGAACTCGTAATTTGGAAATTTGAGGAGCTGGTATATTATCCTTTGATGTGGCCGCTCCGGAAAATATTAACACGGAATTCGCTGAATTTATATCTAAATCTTTTAACATATTCTCAAGTTTAGAACGTTCTTTAGTTTCAATTTTAATGCTTATTGATTGAAATTGTAAATGCAAACGTCCAATTGGTTGACCTTTATGAGTAGCAGGTACAATATACTTGGAAGGACGAATAGGTTGTTGGGTAATCACTCGTTTAGCAATTGGCTTAAAATTAGATTTTGCTTGTACACTAGTAATCAAATTCTTTTTTGGTTTATCCCATTCTAACTGATTAACACACCATGTAAATAAAGCCGTATTAAAAAGCAATAAAATAAGTAAAATAAATGTATTAAGTAATGCTTTAAACATAACGGATTGCTGTAAATTTTGTTAAATTACACATATTTAGGGCAAGAAATATACCAAGTTGAACGAGAGTTATAACACACTATGGCGGTGAGCTTTTATATAATTTAATAATCCATTAGTAGAAGAATCATGAGCATTATTGTGCGTATCCACTCGTAAAGCTGGTAATAAAGTACTTGCTACATTTTTTCCTAACTCTACTCCCCATTGGTCAAATGGATTAATTCCCCAACAAACACTTTGCACAAAAACTTTATGTTCATATAACGCAATCAAGGTACCTAATATTTCAGGAGTTAATTTTTTATAGAGTATAGTATTACTAGGTTGATTACCCGGAAATACTCTATGCGGTAATTGCTTGCTCAATTCCTCACCTTCTATTCCCATATTTAACAAATTTTGTTTGGTTTTTTCCAAATTTCGTCCCATCATTAAAGCGTGGCTTTGGGCTAAAGCGTTAGATAACACTGCATCTTGATGTTCTGATAAATCATAGTGACTCTCAATTGCAACAATGAAATCAGTCGGAATAATATGTGTACCTTGATGTAATAATTGGTAAAAAGCATGTTGACCATTATTACCTGGTGCTCCCCAAATTACTGGGCAAGTAGCATAATCAACTATATTGCCATCTCTAGTTACTCGTTTCCCCAGACTTTCCATCACTAACTGTTGTAGATAGGCAGGGAACAGTTTCAAAGTATAATCATAAGGTAATATAACTTGGCTAGTAGTACCAAAAAAACTACTATACCACACATCAATCAAAGCCATCAATACTGGCAGATTTTTTAACAAAGGAGCAGTAGCAAAATGTTGGTCTAATTTATGGGCTCCTGCTAAAAGTTCTTCAAACCGTTCCATACCTATCATTACACTAATCGGCAACCCAATTGCTGACCATAATGAATAACGTCCTCCCACCCAATCCCAGAACTCAAACATATTAACTGGGTCAATTCCAAATTCGGTAACTTTTTTGGTAGCAGTACTGACTGCAACAAAATGTTTAGCTACTGCTTCATCATTACCCAATTGCTCAATTAACCAACGTCTTGCAGTTTGAGCATTTAGTATGGTTTCTTGGGTGGTAAAAGTTTTTGATGCAATAATAAATAATGTTGTTTCTGGATTAATTTTTGTTAGAATATCGCCTAAGTGGCTATTATCCACATTAGAAACAAAATAACTTTGTAAACGAGGATGTTGATATATCCGTAAAGCTCTAGCTACCATTGCCGGCCCTAGATCAGAACCACCTATTCCAATGTTAACTATATTTTCAATATGTTTACCAGTATAACCACGCCAATTTCCATCACGTACTGAATTACTGAATTTACGCATTCTGTCCAAGACTTCATTAACTCCTGGCATAACATCTTTACCATTCACAATAATTGGAGTATTAGAACGATTACGTAATGCAATATGTAACGCAGCTCGGCGTTCGGTATTATTAACAAGCTCTCCATTAAATAATTTTTTAACCCAGCTATTTAACTCAACTTTTTCTGCGAATTGCTGTAATAGATTTAAAGTATCTTTAGTTAAACGATTTTTAGAATAATCCAATAGTAAATCACAAGCTTCAATTGAAAAATTTTCATAGCGATGCTCGTCTAATGCAAATAAATCTTTCATTTGCACTGGTGCTAAATATTTCTGATGATTTTTAAGACTATTCCAAATGTGAGATTGACTAATTAGCTTATTCATGAACATTTACAAAGTTAGAGTTTTGCTAATAATAATACTTGATTTAAAAATTAAAATCAAATTTGAGTTACTTTGTAGAAGTTTCAGACAATATAGCTTGCAACTTATTTCTCACAGCAGTCTCTCCATACTGTTCTTCTATATAATCTCGGCCTTGTTGAGACAACTTATTCCACAGTTCAGAATCATTGTATAAATTACCCACTGCTACTGCAAAACTATCCGCATCATCGGCAATCAAGGCGGTTTCACCATCTTTAAGTCCCATACCTTCAGCACCTATTGTAGTGCTTACTACCGGTAATCCTAAAGACAGAGCTTGACCAAGCTTGCCCTTCATGCCAGCTCCATACCGTAAATAGGATACAAAGACTCGCCGTTGAGCAAATTCAGGCTCCACTTCATCTACCCAACCTACGATTGTAACATATTCACTTGCCAAAGCTTTTAACTTTTCATTCATATTGCTACCAATCAAATATAAATTAACTTCTGGTAATTGTTCGTGAATCTTAGGCAACACATCTTGCACAAAATAATACATTGCATCTTCATTCGGTTGATGGTTATAATTGCCGATGAAAACTAGCCCATCTCGTTGCTCAAAACTAGTTGTTGGTGCTGGTTGCTGTTGATGGATATTGGGAATTACTGCGAATTCTAAATTAGGCAATTCTTGTTGCAAATGATAACCATCGTCTTGAGTAACCGTAATAGTTTTATCGGCTGCGATACAATTAGCTAATTCCTTACGTTTAGTATGTTGGGCCATAACTGCAAGCTTAGGATTATGTTCAATTTCAGCTTGACGTTGTTCCCGGATGTAATGAATATCTACCGTATCATAAAAAATAATGGTCTGGGGTGACAACAAACGCACAAAAGGCAGGTAACGCTGGCCAATATCAACCCGACAAATTAACGCAAAATCGAACTGTCTATGAGCCATCGCATCAGCAATCCCATAACTGGCATGGAATACTTCTACACCCAAAGCTTCTAACGCATGACGGTATTTAAAATTACTGTCCAAATTATCTGGGAAGAAGGTGACACGATAACCCAAATTAGTCCAAATTTTCAATAAAGTATATAATCGTAATGAACCAGAATCTTCGTCAAAAGAAGGTAAAGTAGCATCAATTACCAATACAGTCGGTTGGCGTAATGGGTTTAATAAATCCCCTATATGGGCAAAAATTGGTAAATTTACTGGTAATTTAGCTTGCCAACGTTGATAAAAGTTTTTACAATCAGAGTCGTAATCGGCTGGAGTATAAGTTGGATATGATTGATTATGCTCGTAACCCAAGGTAGCTTCATACAGAGTTTGATAATCTCTTAATTGCCAAATCAGTTCGCTAATTTGATACATTGGTGTGTGATAACTAGCAATTTTAGCAGTATCCAACTGAGCTAAACAAGCTGTTTTAATAATTACTAATTGACTACTAGCAGCATAAATTTTGCGACGATAGGCATAATACGGATGATCTGCCGGAGCTCCTGCTGCTGGAGTATGTAAAACACCATCCCTTCCTAAAACTGCAAATCCAGCTCGAATTTTGTTATCAGCATATTTTTCCATTGGTATTAATAAACCAACTTCGGAATCGCTGGCAAACATTTCCATTGCTCGTTCTATAATATTAGGCTGGGGAACTGCGTTTATGTCACAACACCAGAGAAATTTTGCAGTCAAATATTTATTTTGGATAGCCAATATATCCGCCAATGCAGTTGGAACTAAGACGGTTAATTGTTGGCAATATTCCTGTAATTCTTGATTCAAAATTCCGCAGATAACCACCTGTCCGGAAGAATTTGCCAATGCAGTAGCTAATCTTCCTAAAAATACATGTAAATCCAGCACCGATGTAGTTGCCGTAATTCCATTGATTACAAACAGATGTTCGCCATTTTCTGCATTTGAACTGCTAGGAGAGGACAAATTACTTGGCAATGGTAAATCCATCAAAGTCCGCTGAATCCAACTAGGTAACGAGTTAGCTGTAATGGTTGGAGTTGGAGGTTGGATAATTGGCAGTGGTTTAGTGTTGCACCAAATCGCAATACATGAATCACCAGTAGCATTAGGCGAATCAATTTCAACCTGATACAGGTTACCAGTAGAATCTGGAATTGGTGCAAATAATACCGGATAGTAATTATTATCAAGCACTTCCATAGCATCAAAATAGGCTACTCGCAATACTTCACCATTCTGTTCCCGAATTAGCACCCGAATTTGGCTAGTATTAATCCGTAATAAAGTACCAAGGAATAAATCCAACCGGAAAAAATTATCTGTGGAACAGTAAGTGGTAAACACTAATACCGCATTTGCATCCAAGAATAAAGGTAATTTACCAAACTCCCCTACATTTTCCATATTCTGTGGATTAGCCTCTGTACCAGCAAAAGTCATAAAGGTGGGATAAATATTTGACAAAGGTCGTCGTGCTGGAATTTCTGTTATGGTACTGTTAGTTAATTGTAAATTAAAACAACTAGTTTTAGAAATATATTGTTCTGTATTGGTAAATAAACTCGTTACATTAGTTTCAACATCTCGTACTAGATTTGCATAACGACGTATCTGGGGCCAACGAGAAGCAGAAATTAGTCGAATTAAAGCATCAATTTGAATCTGTAAATCTTGGTATTCAGAATGTAAAGGTTCAGTGTATTCGGAAATATTTTGTTCAAAATCAGCAAATTGTCCAGCTTTATCTCTAATCCAATTCAACAACCGTTGGTAATCATCAACCGCAGTTATAATATGCCCCGGAGCTTGTAGCAATTTTTCCAAAGTTACTTGCGTTAAACCGACTGCTATTTGCTGACTCAGTTCATGATTACTATTTTGTAACAACTCATATTGTTGCTGTTCTTGCTGGGCGGCAGCTTGTAACTCAAAGTATTGCTGTTCAAGTTTATCAAATTCCTTCTGTAACCTAGCTTCACGTTGTTCGGCATTACTCTGGAGTTTAGCAATTTGTTTTTCATTAGCAGCTTGTAATTGAGCTATTTCCTTGGCTTGAAAAGCTTGTAATTGAACTATTTTCTTAGCTTGAGAAGCTTGTAATTGAGCTTGATTAGCTTGTAATTGCTGATATTTACTAATCCAGTCAGATTGTAATAAGTTATAATCAGATTGTAATTGTTGATATTTATTACTCCAATCTGTTTGCAATGAATTAGAATTGGTTTGTAATTGTTGATATTTATTACTCCAATCTGTTTGTAATGAGTTAGAATTGGTTTGTAATTGTTGATATTTATTACTCCAATCTGTTTGTAATTGTTCGTATTTATTACTCCAATCTACTTGTAATTGTTCGTATTTATTATTCCAATCAGTACAATGTTTTTGTAATTGACTAGTTTTATCTTCTTGTTGAGCTAACTGATGTTGCAATTTTTCTGAACTTTGAGTAGCTTGCAGGAGCTTTAGTTGTAGACTTTGCTTTTCTTCGGTAACATCCTGCATTATGCCACGCCGTTCTTGACTAACCCGCCAATATTCAGCAATTTGTTCTAGTTGTTCAGTAGCTGGCAATGAGGTTAAATGTTTGGTTAAAAATTGTTTATAAATAGCTAACCAATGTTGTTGATCTTGAGCTTGAGTAATTTGGCTATTACCCCAAACTGCATATTCGGCGGTAATATAATTGACATAGTAAAAGGAGGTGTGTTTAGACAGGCGTAATAACACATCCCAATCTTCAAACATATCAAATTTTTCATCAAATCCGCCAACTTTTTCCCATAGCTTGCGTTCAATTAACAAATTGATTAATGGAATATAATTTTCATAATGCAAACGTTGAGAGCTATATGGTTCATTAAATTGACCGATGGTTTGTTCTTGTAAAATAACCTGCTCACCAAGTAAATCTCGTTTTAGCAATTGACAGCCTGAATATACTACTTTGGCATCAAAATGTGACATAGCAGTTGCTAAACGTTCGATATGGTCTGGTAGCAATCGGTCATCATCGTCTAGGAAACCGATTATATCACTAGTTGTAGCTTGCACGCCTTGATTGCCAGCCCCAGCTCGGCCTTGATTGGCATCATTGCTAATTAAGCAAATATTTAAATTAGGAAAATCGGTAATTATATGTTCAACATCAACTCCATCATCGTTGACTACTATTACTTCGTCTGGTTGGCGTTTTTGTTCAGTTAAACTTTGCAGACTACGAGTTAATAGTTGTGGTCTATCTTTGGTACGAATTATAATTGCTATAGTCGGTGTATGTGGTTGCATATTTATTGTTGTAGTGTTGAATTGATTAAGTGTATCATAATTTTATTATCAAGATAAACTGTTCTAAATTAGGTTCAGAACGACCGCATTAAAAATATTTTGCAAACATAAAGTTATAACGACTAACTGATGTTACACAGAATGGTTATAAATAATAACTTATCTATAGCGCTTCCCAATTGAATGTATTATATCAATACAAATTAACAACTTAATATTTATGAGATAAATTCTACTTACTTCATTATTCTTGAATTTTAGTTGTTAATCCTTAAGAATAATCAGATATTTTTGAATAAATTATGGGAATATATGAAAACTAATCAAATAATGGAGTGCGACACGTTTGACTAGGAACTCTCACTGCCAGTAAGGAGTATAGCCAATAGTCAGGGCTACAACAAGTAGTTACAACTCATAGGTGTTCGGGATAATTCCTAATAAATTGAGAAGGTAAAATAAAGAATATCAAAACAAAATGAGAAAATCACCATGAATGAAACTGACATACTAATTGAAACAATGTTTTAGTGAAATTATTCTAAAAACAGATAGTCGAACAAATATAAATACATTTAAAAATGTCAAATAAAGAAAATTTCCACATAACGCGTTATTTTTGTGAATATGATAAAAAAGATAATTCTTTACCTGATGCCGGTACGGTTGTGTGGCCTCGTTCTTGGGATTATTATGCTGAATATAAAATAGTATTGCTTGGACCACCACGACAAGGAAAAACTTCAGAATTTAAATATCAATGCGAACAAGTTAAAAATGGATTTTTCTTGCCATTGAGAGATTTTTCTGGGCCTAGATTTATAATAGAAGAAGCATTTGGTGCAGATGAAAAACGTTGGTATAACTGGTTAGAGTCAAATGAGAATAGTGAGCTTTTTATTGATTCTTTAGATGAAGGAAATTTAGAAATAAAAAAGTTAAGTCTTGAGATTACAAGATGGCTTAAAAAATTAGGAACAAATGTTTTAAACCGTTTACGAATCCATTTATCATGTCGAGAAGCTGATTGGCTTACACTTGATAAAGAAGCATGGACAAGCTTATTTTCTAACGAATATATTACTCTATCTTTGTTAAATCTTGATAGAACATCAATATATAAATATTGTGAACATCTTAAAATTAATGGACACGTTTTCTATACAAGTGTATCACCATCCGCTAAATCTTTTACTCAACGTCCTCAAACTTTAAGGATGCTTTTGGATAATTATAAAAATGATAAACAATTAATAACTAATACAAAAGAATTGTATGAAAAATCTGTTGAGGGTCAACTTCAAGAAAATAACAAAGAACATCAACAAAATACATTATTAAATACAAGTATTTCTGATAAACATAAAATTGCAGAATACTATGCAGTAACTACAATATTGTGTAACCATGAAGTAATCGCTATACATGACATAGATAGTAAAAACAACATAGATAGTAAAAACAACATAGATAGTAAAAACAACATTTCAGCAGGAGCAAATAATTTTTCAATTGAAGCAGAAAAAAATGTATTTAAAACTCCCATATTTAAACCTTTTGCTGATGGCCAATATCGTTTTAATCAGCCTGATATAGCTAATTATTTAGCAGCTTATCATCTTGATACTTTGCTAAAATCTCATACCGTAAAAATTGAAATATTGTTACATTTATTTTTTCCTTCAACTGATACGAATGAACCAGTTTCTAAATTACGGGAATTAATTGCTTGGTTATGTAATTTAAATACAAAATTTCGTCATGCAATATTCTCTAAAAATCCACGTATTATTTTACATGAATATTATGATATACCTTTTACAGATGAAGATAGTTTAATTATTTGGCAATGGGTAGTTGAACATTATGGCAAATTAGACTGGTTTGATGATAAATGGCTACGGCCTTATTGTGGCAAGTTAGCATGTGAAGCTATTATTCCAGAATTAAAAAAAGTTTTTACAAAACAATTTGGTATAAGAATAAGTGAGCTTGCTTTAATTATTATCAAAAAAGGTAAATTGGAAGGTTTTTTAACAGAAATTACAGAAGTTATCAATGATGGACAACCTAATGAAACTCATGTACCGTTACGACTTGAGGCTATTCATGCTTTAGTCAAAATTTATCCTGAACAAACTCCAACACTTAAAAAATTATTAACCCTACCTACAGAACAAGATCCTGATAATAGTTTATTTTGGGTTACAATTGATTATTTATGGCCTAACTATATTAGTTTTTACACATTAATCAATTACCTTACCTCAGATAATAACAAGACTGAGCATCATGAAATGTTTATCTACAAATATTGCAGTATATTGTTGAAAGTAAATTGGATGAAGACAAAATTGATACGCTATGGAAATATGCTGAAACATCAGTAGATGAAGATAGAAAACTTATTTACTTTGCGGAAGTATGGCGTTTTGAAGCGTTGCGAGTATGGACGTGGTTAGAAAATAACTTCTTAAATAATGGGCAACGTACTGTTCAATTTGAAAAGTGGATTTCTGCACTTGACAAATTACATATGTTTGGAATAGGAGAACATTGGCCTAGCTGGTCAAATAAAAAAGCTCTTCTAGCAATGATCCCAGATTTTTTTGTAACTTATCCACCAGAAACTGATCCTAGTGTTGATGAATATAATTCTGGTGATAATAAAGTAAAACAACGTGATCACCGTAGACATCTTAGAGACAATACTCTATATACGATAGCAATAAGTGGGAAAATTTTTGTTAAGGAAAAACTTAATGAAATGCTGAAAAATCCTCAAATGCAACCATACCATGAACATTTAGTGCGACACGTTTAATTAGAAACTCTACTGCCAGTAAGGAGTGGAGCCAATAATTAGGGCTACAAAACATCGTAGTTACAATTATGTTATTTATGGGGATGAAAGGCTTC
>DAOUSR010000010.1 GCA_030627125.1 Thioploca sp. | reverse complement strand
CGTACAATTAGACAACGAATTGATCTCACATTCGTTCGTTACTTCGTTGTCCGTTTAGTCAGAAGCACTCTTTCTTTTTCCAAAAAACTTTCAAATCACATTGGAGCTATTTGGATTTTCATTCATATTTCATGTACCACTACTTTGTTCAGGACTACCAATCATTTTATACTGATTTTGCTATAACAGATTTATTTAGTTTAGGAAATGCACAAAGAATCTTAGATGGGAAAAAAATAATGAATCAAACTTTATTTTTACAATCAAAAGCAACCCAAGGATTTATACAAATAATTGCAAAAGAACTAAATATAAATACCAATGAAATTGTCTTTGCAAAAGGACGAGGTAAAGCATCAAGAACTTACGCACAATTACATTTTCTGATTTATGCTGCTGAAAAACTATCGCCTATGTTTCACTTTCATGTCATTGATGTTTTTCTAAGTAAACATTTATTACAATTACGTGATGATGGAGGGAATGTTTTTAAAACACTAAATTTAGCTATTGATCAGTGGTTACCCGATAGAAAAGGGAAGAATAATTTAGGTTGTTATATTCAGGTGGCGGCAATTTTAAGAGCAAAGATATTTCCAGAAATCAAGGAATTTGAAACAGGTGTAAATATTTGGAATACAGACCTTGCTACATATGATAAAAAATACCTTAGAGAAGATTATGAAGATAAACTTGTAGCATTTCTTAAAGTTGGATTGATTAAAGATTGGGAACATTTGAAGGAAATTATTGGAAATTTATAACTATTTAACTATCTACTTTAACAATAATGGTAATATATAACATTCACCAGTTGCATAAAATCCAAAGTAAAATTAGCAAAATATTTAATGTATCAAAGAATTCATTAACCTAACGTTTGATAGGTGATGAACTATATATAGTTGTAAGAAAACGATGCAAGCCGGATTTATCATTGATCATGTGGTAAGTGCTGTTCCAAGATATAATGGAGTGTTGACTACATCAATTAAGGATGTTACCTTCTTATCAGATGGTGAAAGATGCTATGGAAATACACTATTTAAAATGTGTGCAGCTACGAACTGGTTCATGCCGCCTTCCACCTAAAACCTTACCTTCTCACACATCCCGATACTACTCAAACACATGATGAGCAAGATATTCATGCTAATCACGTTGAAGAACAGTATCGATATATGACCAAATAAAAATGATGAATTTACCCGAAATTACTTCCTCCAAAGTTTTAGTGGTTGATGATGACGAAATGAATCGGTTATTGATCCGAGAAACATTGCAACAATCTGGTTTATTGGTTGAAGAAGTTGAAAGTGGTGAGCAAGCTATTGAACATTTTAGTCAAAATCCTTCAGATATTATTTTACTTGACATAATTATGGAAGGGATAGATGGATTTGAAACCTGTGCTTTATTGCGTAAATTACCAGCAGGTTTACATGTTCCTATAGTCATGATGACAGGGTTAAATGACATTGAATCCATCAACCATGCTTATGACTCAGGTGCTACTGACTTTACCACCAAACCGATTAACTACACCATATTAGCCTATCGTCTGCGTTACATGTTACGTTCTAGTCAATTATTTGTTCGTCTATATAGTAATGAAACTCGTTTACGTAATGCTCAGAAGATAGCTCGGCTTGGCTACTGGGAATGGAATATAAAACAGGGTATTTTTCATATTTCCAAACAAGCCCTGAATATTTTGGGATTGCCAAATTCAGCAAATTTCAAACATCCCAAGGAATTGCTTGACTTTGTTTTACGGGAAGAACGTGAATCAATTCGGATTCAATTTTCTAATTACTTATATGGTAATAAAGATTTTGTTATCGAACATAATATTATCACCCAAGATAATGCTATTAAAAATATTTATCAAGAGGCGGAATTACAGCAAGATAGTAACGGCCAAGAACAATGGATAGTTACTATACAGGATATTACAGAACGGAAAAAAACTGAAGAAAAAATAGTTCGTCTGGCTTATTACGATAACCTTACCAATCTGCCTAATCGGGTTTTTTTAAATGAATATCTCAAAAAAACTATTGAACAATCAAAACGCTACGATCGTACATTTGCTATTTTATCATTGGATGTAGACCATTTTAAACGAATTAATAATACTTGGGGGCAAAAGACAGGGAATATATTATTACAACAAATTGCCGAACGGATAACTAAATGTATACGTACTAGCGATTCTTTAACGCGAGGAAAATTACCTATACCAGAACAGGTTTATTACCAATCTAATAATGAAAATGATACTTTAGTAAGATTGGGCGGTGATGAATTTGTGTTGTTATTGACAGACATTAATAGCCCAAACGAAATACAGTATGTTGTGCAACGTATTTACAAAATATTGCAAGAACCTTTTATCGTAAAAAAAGAAAGTTTTCATCTTACTGTAAGTATTGGAATAGCAATATTTCCCAACGATGGCCAAGATACTGATAACCTATTGATTCGTTCTGAAATGGCGATGCATAATGCTAAAAAACAAGGACGAAATAGTTTTCAATTCTTTCATCAATCCATGAACATTAAAGCCCGCCAACGTCTTATTCTAGAAAATGAATTACACAAAGCTATAGAACACAACGAACTAGAAGTCTATTATCAACCAAAGGTCGAAATAACTAAGTATAAAACAGTTGGTATGGAAGCATTAGTACGTTGGAATCATCCAGAAAAAGGGATAATTTCTCCAGTACATTTTATTTCATTAGCAGAAGAAACCGATTTGATTTGTCTATTAGGAGAATGGGTATTACGCCAAGCCTGTAAACATACTAAACGTTGGCATGAACAAGGCTTTAAACTAAAAGTTGCGGTAAATATATCTGCTGTCCAATTAAAAAAACCGGATTTTCTGACAATTATCCAAAAAGCCCTTCAAGATAGTAATTTACCACCAGAATACTTAGAATTAGAAATCACCGAAGGAGTTTTAATGGAGGATTCAGAAACTAGTCACACAACACTTTTAGAAATTAAAGAAATGGGGGTATATATTGCGATGGATGATTTTGGTACTGGTTATTCTTCGTTAAGTTATTTAAAAAAATTCCCTTTTGATACTTTAAAAATTGATCGAAGCTTTGTTTGTGATGTAGATACTAATCCAGATAGTTTTGCCCTTAACTCTGCCATTATCGCTTTATCCAAATGTTTGAATCTAAAAGTTGTAGCAGAAGGTGTAGAGACCAATGCTCAACTTGATTTTATGAAAAAACACCAATGTGATGAAATTCAAGGGTATTTATTTAGTGTTCCTTTATCTAGGACAGAATTTGAAAATTGGCTGAAAAAACCTCTGCCTATTATTTACAGTAATTCTTAATTATGTAGGACTTACGCATTGATAAATCCAGAAAAAATTATTATTAATAAATTCAATATGTTAAAATAAAATTGAATATACAATAACTTCATTCTTATTCATCTTTTCCAAAGTTCTACATATTAATTTTAAAAATTCGTGTAAAATAATTAATTATAGTTCTTATCTATCTTATACGCTCATAACTTAATATTTAAATAATATGAATAACTTACAAGGTATTATCGAATCAGCATTTGACAATCGGGCTGAACTCAGTCCTAGCAATGTCAGTAATGAAATAAAAGAAGCTGTTGCAGAAACCCTTAATTTACTTGATACTGGAACTTTACGAGTAGCAGAAAAACACCAAGATAAATGGATAGTAAATCAATGGGCCAAAAAAGCAGTGTTATTATCATTTCGTTTGGCTAATAATAATTTTATTAAAGGTAGCTTTACCAACTATTACGACAAAGTTGAGTCTAAATTTAATGATTTTAATTCTCGTGAATTTGCTGAATCTGGAGTAAGAGTTGTACCACCAGCCACTGTACGTAAAGGTGCTTATATTGCTCCCAACGTAGTATTAATGCCATCTTACGTCAATATTGGGGCTTATGTAGATAGCGGCACCATGGTTGATACTTGGGCGACTGTTGGTTCTTGTGCGCAAATTGGTAAAAATGTCCATTTATCTGGTGGAGTAGGCATTGGTGGAGTGTTAGAACCTGTGCAAGCTGGCCCTACCATAATTGGTGATAATTGTTTTATTGGAGCTCGTTCAGAAGTTGTGGAAGGAGTTATCGTCGATGAAGGAGCGGTAATTTCCATGGGAGTTTATATCGGCCAAAGCACTAGAATTTACAATCGTAGCACTGGAGAAATAAGCTATGGTTACATTCCACCTTATTCCGTAGTAGTGTCTGGTAACTTGCCATCCAAAGATGGTAAATACAGTTTATACTGTGCCGTGATTGTTAAACAAGTGGATGCCAAAACCCGTAGCAAAGTAGGATTAAACGAATTATTGCGGGATATTTAAATGCAAGCCGATAAACTACGCACTTTAGGGTTGGCAGTAATCCAAACGGAAATGGAAGCAGTGGCAGCCTTGATAGCTCGAATAGATAATGCTTTCGTACAGGCATGTGAATTTATGTTGCAATGCGAAGGACGAATTGTAGTTATCGGCATGGGTAAATCTGGTCATATCGCAAATAAAATTGCTGCTACTTTGGCCAGTACAGGTAGTCCAGCATTTTTCGTCCATCCGGGTGAGGCTAGTCATGGTGATTTAGGTATGATCACAGCTAAAGACGTGGTATTGGCTTTATCTAATTCGGGAGAAACGGAAGAGATTTTGGTAATTTTGCCACTTATCAAGCGATTAGCCATACCTTTAATAACTCTAACTGGTGATAAAAACTCTACTTTAGCTCAAACTGCTACAGTAAATATTGATATCAGTGTTGAAAAAGAAGCTTGCCCATTAGGTTTAGCTCCTACTTCAAGCACTACTGTAGCATTAGTGATGGGAGATGCGTTAGCAATTGCGTTGTTAGAGGCAAAAGGTTTTCAAGCTGAGGATTTTGCCCGTTCTCATCCGGGTGGTAAACTAGGCCGACGATTATTGCTATTAACTGGTGATATTATGCATACTGGTGAATCTATACCAACCGTTCCAGTCACTGCAACCTTGCGCGATGCGTTAGAGGAAATTACTCGCAAAGGTTTGGGTATGACAGCTATCATCGACTCAAATTTAAAGGTAGTTGGTATTTTTACTGATGGTGATTTACGGCGGGCTTTGGATAAGCAAATTGATATCCATACCACTAAAATTACTCAAGTAATGACAGTTGCTAGTAAAACTATAACTGCCGATTGTTTAGCTGTTGATGCTTTGACTATAATGCAAAATAATAAAATTACTACTTTGTTAGTTGTAGATGACCATTTAATCGGTGTGTTGCACATGCACGATTTACTACGAGCTAAAGTTATTTAATTGCTAAATACCGAATTTTTTATTCTTAACTATTTTGTTGGAAATGAAAAAACATCCTGTATCTTGCTAAATTGGTAGAAGATATTAGGTAATTATTTGTTAAATACGTTTAATAATATTATGGAAAGAGAATTTATTACTTGGGATGATGAACTGAGTGTTGGTATTCAAGAGATTGATGAGCAACATAAAATTTTAATTGATTTGATTAACCGACTTTTTAATGAAGCGGTGGTTAAGCATAATGTTGCTGTCGCTAATGAAATATTAACTGAATTAGTGCAGTATACGATAATACATTTTTCGGTTGAAGAAAGCTTATTTAGGATTTTTAATTATCCAAGGTATGAAAAACACAAACAGCAACATGAAGAATTAAAAAAACAAGTAATCACACTGAAAGATAAAGTCGAACAAGGTGAAGAAATCACTACCGAGTTAATTTCTTTCTTAAGGAGTTGGTTAAAAAAACATATCTTACATGAAGATAAAAAATACAGTAGTTTTCTTGCTGAAAAAGGCTTGGAAACAAGTCGGGCGAAAAAATCATGGTTAGGAAAAATCTTGGGCTAGCTGATTTTGATCTAGTGGAAAATCTGCTGGTCCTTGTAGTAATAACTTGACTTCATTCCCAAGCTTGTTTATAGTCGGGCTAACTATAATTTTTTTTCAAAACATAATAACATCTACTGAGCATATGTTTAAACCCCTACCTCTTTTTATCGGATTACGTTATACCCGTGCTAAACGCCGTAATCATTTTATTTCTTTCATTTCACTTTCTTCCATGCTAGGTATTGCTTTGGGAGTAACGGCATTGATCACCGTATTATCCGTGATGAATGGCTTTGAGAAAGAATTACGTCATCGTATGTTAGGCATGTCAGCCCATGTAGTAGTTAATACTTTAGATAACTATTGGAGTGATTGGGAACCATTAGCTGAGAAACTAGCCACCAAACCTCATGTAATTGGAATTGCTCCATTTATCCAAGGTCAGGCTATGGTAACTTATAACAAAAATGTTGAGGGTACTTTTTTACAAGGTATTTCACCTCAATATGAACCACAAGTATCTAAAGTTAAAGATAAAATGATAATTGGTGAACTGGATAATTTGCAATCTGGCAAGTTTAATTTAATCTTAGGCACTGAATTAGCTCGTACTCTTGGAGTAGGAATGGGGGATAAAGTAACCTTAGTAGTACCACAAGCCTCGGTAACTTTGGTTGGGCTGTTGCCACGCATGAAGCGTTTCACCATAGGCGGCATTTTTAATATTGGGATGCACGAATTTGATAGTGGCTTAGTCTTACTCCATCTTGATGATGCCGCAAAATTATTGCGGATGCCGGCTGGTAGCGTTAATGGGCTAAATATTAAATTAGATGATATGTTTATTGCCAAACCATTTAGTACCGAATTGCAAAAACAATTACCATTTGGTTATTACAGCTATGATTGGAGTTATCGGCATAAGAACTTTTTTGAAGCTATTAAAATGGAAAAAACGGTCATGTTTGTAATTTTGACCCTAATTGTGGCAGTGGCAGCTTTCAATATTGTTTCCACTTTGGTGATGGTAGTAACTGACAAACAAGCAGATATTGCTATTTTGCGAACTTTAGGAGCTACTCCAAGCACTATTATGATGATTTTTATGGTACAAGGAGTTTTGATTGGGATATTTGGTACTATGCTGGGACTAGGAGGTGGAATTGGTTTAGCCTTGAATATTGAAACCGTAGTACCAGCGATTGAACATTTTTTTAATGTCCAGTTTTTATCTTCAGATATTTATTATATTAGCGATTTACCCTCGGATTTACGTTGGTTTGACGTGTATAAAATAGCTGGTTTATCAATGGTAATCAGTCTATTAGCAACTATCTATCCAGCTTGGCAAGCTTCACGTACTCAACCAGCTGAGGCTTTGCGTTATGAATGATATAGTCCTAGATTGTAAAAATATTAGCAAAAGTTTTAAAGAAGCTGATCTGGAAGTTGATGTATTACAAGAAGTAAATTTGACCGTTCGTAAGGGTGAACAAGTCGCTATCGTTGGCAGTTCTGGAGCTGGCAAAAGCACTCTATTGCATCTATTGGGCGGCTTAGATAATCCTACCACTGGTGAAGTGTGGGTAGTTGGCAAACAGATAGATAAATTAAACCAAGCTCAACGGGGTTTATGGCGGAATTTGCACTTAGGTTTTGTATACCAATTTCACCATTTATTAGCAGAATTTACTGCTTTAGAAAATGTTTGTATGCCATTATTAATAAAAGGCTTATCCGTTGCAGAAGCCCAAGATAAAGCCGCTACTATTTTGATTCAAATAGGCTTAGAAAAACGGTTGCAACATAAACCCGGTGAATTATCTGGTGGCGAACGGCAACGAGCTGCTGTAGCACGGGCTTTAGTTACCGAACCTAGCTGTGTTTTGGCCGATGAACCAACTGGCAATTTAGACCAACGTACTGCCGAACAAGTATATGAACGTATTTTAGAATTAAATCATATGATTGGCACTAGTTTAGTATTGGTAACTCATGCTCCAGATTTAGCCAAACGTATGGATCGAACTTTAACCATAGTTGATGGGAGGCTGGTTAATTCTTAATGGTTAGGGCAACCACAGGTTAGGGCAACCACAAGGGATTGCCCCTACATAATATATTGATTCGTGGGTTAGGGCAACCACAGGTTAGGGTAACCACAAGGGATTGCCCCTACATAATATATTGATTCGTAGGGGTAATCCCTTGTGGTTACCCTAATACATTAAAAAGTTTTGAATTTAATCAAGAATTAAAAATGCGTAAATTACCAGTATATCTATTGTTAGATTGTTCCGCTTCTATGACTGGCCAACCTATAGAGCAAGTCAGGCAAGGACTCAGGGCTTTATTGGATGATCTATTCGATGAACCGATGGCGTTGGAAACCGTGTATTTATCAGTGATAACGTTTAGTAGCACTGCCGATCAGTTGATTCCATTGACAGAAATAATTAAATTTCAAGAACCGCAGATTAAAGCTCAAGGCACGACCGCATTAGGAACAGCTTTACGTTTATTAATAAATTGTTTAGAGACTGAAGAAAATACTACTGAGAAACAAGATTGGAAGCCATTGGTATTTTTGATGACTGATGGCATACCTACTGATAGTTGGGAAGCAGAAGCGGCTGAATTTAAATCTAAACAGCTGGCTAATTTGATTGTGTTTGCTGCTGGGATAAATGCTAATATTGATAATTTACAAAAGATTACCGATGTTATCATTAAAACCGAAGAAATTTCCCAAGGAACTATCAAAGCATTTTTTCAATGGATGAGTCAGTCAATTATTCACACTAGAAAAAGTATTCAAGTTTCGCCTCAAGAGCTTGATTTACCGCCTCTACCGCCACAAATACAGATTGTACCTTAATTAGGCTAAACGTAATTCATATTATAGCTTTTCCCGATTTAACGTATTATCTCAATGCAAATTAAGAACTTGATATTTATATCGAATTTCATTAAGAATTAAAAATTGCTATATCTTATCATTTTTCATCCATACCAGCAGTACCATACCAATATCCATCGCAACTTCCCATTGGCATTAACCGTCGTATTTTAGATAATCTATCAGGTATAGTTGCTTGATCTTGTAAACAATCGTTAAAAAATTCAATTATTTTATCAGTATGGAGTGACTGAGGGCTAATACGCAATACGTCCACTCCTAAAGAAATTATATCTGGCAATACAGATAGTAAATTATAGGTATAAGCGGATTGAGTTTGAATACCATTTAGCGTCAAAAATGGCTTATCATCTTGGCTAAACAAAGTTAAACCATCTTGATAATCTATACAGCGATATTGGCAATCATCTTTGGGTAAATTATGAGAGCGAGCAGTAAAGCAACGGGCAGAATAGGCCAATGGTAAACGTCCATATACAAAAACTTCGGTTTCTACTCCTTTAGGACGACTTGTTTGAAAATCGGCCAAGGTATCACGAGACAATTCTACTGGCAGTACCCAACGAACTAAGCCAATTTTAGCTAAAAAGTCTAAACTATTGTTATTATAAATATTTACACTATGACCAGTTATGAATGGTTTGCCTTCTAATAATTGTACTGCAGCCATATCATTAGCTTCTACCATAAATTTACCATTGTCGCATAAACTACGCAAGGTTTTAAGTTCAGACTCGGCTTCGATTAAACATAAGGTTGATAACACTACTTCTTTGCCAGCATCGGTTAATTTGGTAGCTAATTCCAACCAATCAGAACTACGCAATGATTTACGTTTAGAGCAAATAGTCTCTCCTAAGTAAACAATATCAACATTTGAGGCCGCTATTTGTTCATAGAAGTTGAATAATGTTTCACGTGGCCAATAATATAAAATTGGCCCTAAAGATAATTTAGGTTTGTCCATAGCGATTAAATTGTAATACCTCATTCATAGATACAATTTTCCATTCAAATTTATACTTAAGCTAAGTTAATCATATCAAATTATGAGAAATCAATATTATAATTATCGAAATTAAATTTTAATAACTGAATATTATGCAAAAAGCTTCTAAGCTCTTAATATATTCTTAATAAGTTGCGAAAAATTGCTGATGAACATACTGATATTATAATGGTGAGCGGATTGCCAAAATTCCGGCGGTTGTGATTATTTAAGTGTTTGAACAAGATTTAACGGATTAAAGGATGTACAGGATAAAACCTGTAAAACCGATTTTAAAATCCTATCCATCCTTAAATCCTAAAAATCTTAATTCAGACAATAGCCCACACAAAGGTAGAAAAATTACCGTTTATAATAGTAAATTTGTAGAATCATTAATGCGTGCATATGTTATGGCGATAGGACATAATGTTCTACAGAAAAATCAGATGAAAATTGGACAAAGATATGCAATTTTACAATCAGCTCTTGTTCAAAGCCCAATTTATAAGCTAGTATTTATTATTTGATTTTTTTTGCATGTATTATCAATAGGTCTGAAACTTTAAACCATGATGTTATTGCAATAAAAACAAATAATACTTTGATCAAAAAAGATGGAAGCTTATCTTGTTTTATTTTATAAAAATTATTTAAAGAACCAAAAAAACCAGAAGGAGTGTTATCGTAAATAATTTTTTCTACATAAAAACCATTATTTTCTAACATTTTTTTTATGGTAAAAGGAGTATGAATACATAGATGTTTTGGTGCATCAAGATGGAACCACTTCTCTTTGAAATATCTTGCATTAAAACTATTGAAATTTGGGACTCCAATAATACAATCACCATCATCTTTCAAATGTTTGGCAATACTTTGTAGTACTTCATTAGGATTATTAACATGTACTAGAAACCACCATGCAGTTATTAAATCAAAAGATTGTGGAGAAAATGGCAAATCCTCAACAGTCCCTTTGATAATATCAAGATCATAACTTTCTTTAGCTGATTTTACAGCTGTTTCAGAAAAATCAATACCATCAATATGACATTGAGTTTTATTCCTAATATCATTAATAAAAGTACCATTACCACAACCTACATCTAGCACCTTACTTTCTGAATTTAGGTTATTGATTATAGATGAAGGGACTTTGCTAATATTATCATGTTGGAAAAAGAATTTTCTTATAGCAGTAACTAGCTTACTATTTGATTTTTTTCCTTTATTTTCTGGCGAGTTTTTTACAATCTTATGAGGAAAATAATTTATAGGATAGTATTGTGCCAATTTCTCATTAGTAATTTGAGGATTCATATAAACAAGCCCACATTTTTTACATCTAACATAGGTAAACGTACCTTCAATCCCATGTTCTTCATCTTGTGCATTATAAACTAGTTTGTAGTTATCATTTCCGCATAACATACACTTTGTATTGTTCACATTTATCATAGTTATTTTTAATAATATTTGTAGTTACTTGTTATACCTTAATTATATATAATAAAGCAAATCCATATACAGAATAGCTTCTTAATCATTCCCAGCTCAGAGAAACCAGAAATCAATAGAAAGACCTGTCAAGAGTGCTGATTTGTAATGATGCAAGTATTTAAGATATTTATTTATAATATTTTACAGGGTTAATTGAGAATTATTATTATAACTATTTAAGAGTAATTTTTGGTTCTTTTATATGTTAATAGTATATACTAAAATGCAGTTTACATCATTATAATTCAACTGGAAAATATTATGATATTATTTAGAAAATTTGGTGGCATATAGCTTGTCATGATAAAATTATTAGCCTTATCTAACAGCACTACTAAATTATGAATGAATCTACAAAACAAAAATTAATAACTCAATTTAGCGAATATTTAGAAATTAATCAAATAGATAATAATATTGTGCCACAAACTGATCTATTTTCTTTATTTACTGAATTAGCTGCATTACGCAACGAAGTTAAATTAGAATCACGGCAAGTAAAAAATTCTTTAGAGTTATTTAAAGAAACATTTGCAACTATGCAAGATAGTCATAAACAAATTAATTTAGAATTAGAACGTTGTCGTGAAACTCAATCTACCCAACGCCGTGAAGTAACTCGTGCAATGTTATTGAATTTTTTGGAAATATATGATCGAATTACGGCTGGAATGACAGTACTTAATACTTATAAACCTCCAATCTGGAAATATTTTCGTAAACAAGAAATTAACCTGATTCAAGGTTTACAAGAAGGACAATCTATGACCGTGAGACGTTTTGAACAACTACTGGAAGAATATCAAGTCCAGCCAATAATAACATTAAATCAACCTCTTAATCCACACTGTATGCGAGCGATTGAAATAGAACAGAAACCAAATATAGAAAATGGTATAGTTACAGAAGAATTACGCAAAGGTTTTATGTGGGGAAGTGAAATTCTTCGATTGGCTGAAGTTAAAGTGAATAAGATTTCACTCTAGCTTCATTTTATAAAACTCACTTCTTCCGAATTAATTCATAAATATCCAAGTAATTTTGGCCAGAACGATGCCATGAAAAATTGTATTGCATACCTTGGATTATGAGTTTATGGAACTGCTCTGGATAATTATGCCACAAACCAATAGCTCGTTGCATTGCCGATTCAAGACCAACGTAATCAGCTTCATGAAAGACATAGCCATTGCGAGCAGTAATTGCTTTATCTGAATAATCTCGGTCAAAAATCGTATCAGCAAGTCCCCCGACTGACCGCACAATCGGTACAGTTCCATATCGCAAAGCAATCATCTGAGCCAATCCACAGGGTTCATACATACTTGGCATAATGATCATATCAGAACCGGCATAAATCAGGTGAGCTAATTCTTCGTTAAAACCAATTTCTAAATGACAATTTTCATTATCATTAAGTTCTTGCTTTAACTGTAAAAAATCATTATTAATACTTTCTTCTGGGCTGGAACCCAAGACTATAAATTGAGCATCGTTTTGTAAAGCGTATTCCATACCATGCCGTATTAAGTGTACTCCTTTTTGTACATCCAATCGGCCTACATAAGCTATGATCGGTTTATATTGTTTCTGCAATAATAATTTATCACACAATGCTTCTTTGCAAGCATATTTACCTTTTAAATCAGCTATATTATAATTATGAGGAATTAAAGGGTCTATTTCTGGATTCCAAACTTTGTAATCTAAACCATTAAGAATTCCACTAAATTTATTTTTATGGATATGCAAAGTATCGTTCATTCCGTAACCTTGAACAGTATAACTGGCTTCCCAAGCATGGCGTGGTGATACTGTAGTAACAAAGTTAGAATAAACGATTCCAGCTTTCATAAAGTTCAAAGCACCAGAATGCATATTATCTTGTAAACGATCCTTATGATGATAATATTCTAGACGATCTAACTTAGTAACTGAAAGAATGTCGGTTCCAGTAACACCTTGATATCTAAAATTATGAATACTATAACAAATTCTGGAATGATACATACCTTGTTGTTGATAGATTTCAAATAATAATACTGGTATCAATCCAGTTTGCCAATCATGACAATGAATAACGTCTGGATGCCTATTAGTTTGCAACATAAATTCCAGCGTTGCCTTACTAAAAAAAGTAAATCGCATAGTATCATCTGGAAAACCGTAATATTGCTCTCGATTAAAAAAATTATCGGGTGAATGTGGCTCAATAAAAAAACAATTGCGTCCATCCACCATGCCAAACCATACGGTACAATTAATTGCTCCTGTTCCCCATGGAACCCATAAATCATGGTAAACAACCTGTAGTTCCCAGATATGATCGTAACGCATGCAAGCATATTTGGGTAGAATAATTTCTACTTGATTGCCTCTAACTTCTAGCTCTCTGCTAAGACCATAAACGACATCAGCAAGACCACCAACCTTAGATACTGGCGCACATTCAGATGCTATCATAACAATGTACATTTTTATTCTCCTTTTTTAACCATAAATTTCAATATTTGAAAAATAGCCATCACCTCAAGTCATTGAATATATTTTCTAAAATATCTAACTATCATTATATAAACTCATTTTAAAAGTCTTGCACTACAATCACATTGCCCAACTTGTCTATATATAATGTTATTATATCCTATAATTGAACTCAAAGTAAGTGTATAGCAATTCTTAATTATGAATGCTTATTTTTTAATTAAATTCGATATAAATAGAGCAGGCGAATAGGTAAAGCCACCGGTAAAAGTTGACGTGGCTGATGAAGGGTATAGTCAGGTAGGCTGGGTTGCAATTCCATTGAGTTAAGAACATGATTATTAATCAATATGTTACATATGTAATTTCAGTTGGCATAGCGAAATAACGTAACTCAGCAATTAATTAAAAATATTGGAGTATTTTTTAGGATGCACTTTTTGCTTAATAGATAATCCGTATGTATATTATTGATAATGAATATAAAATCCTTAAATTAATGGCATTGAACGAGACGTTGGGAACGAGAAAAATATTTAATTATTCCGACATCTCTCCAATAATTTTCATAGTTTCCACACTGACGGTACAAACTCGTTGTAATAATTCAATAACTTGAAGTTTATAGTCGGCGAATCGGTAGGTATTAAATTTTGCGGCGATAGTTGGATCACGGGGTGTTTTTTCTTTGTATTGGTCAAGTATCCATTCTAATGCACTGCGGTTGCCTAGTTTGTAATCCCATGCTATTGAAGGGATTCCTTGTAAGGTGGTAATTTGGTCAAGGTAGATTTTACCAGCTTCTTTATCGGCTTTTAATTTGGGTTTATTTAGCTTGATAGTTTCTATATCTATTTGTTTTAATTTGTATTTCTTAGCTTGCTCATAATTTAGGTGTAAATCCATGAGTTGTTGGCCCCAGTTTATCCATTGGGGAAAGTCTGTATAGAACGGGAGACGAGGAAATTCTCGCTTTAGATTGAGTTCGTATTTTTGCCGATAAGCTGGGTTGTGGAGTACAGCATAAGTATAGTGGAAGATGTTTTCTTTGGTTATGGTGTCGTCTTGGTAGTGGGTTTGAAATTGGGTTAGACCCCAGTCGGTTATGTTGTCGTGGCGGTTGCCTTCGGAGTCATAGTGGTAAAGTGGGAGGCATTGGGAATCACCGTTGAAATGTAAATCAACTAAATGATTTATAGATAAAATATTAAATAGTTTTTTTGACATATCAATTGCGATTATTTTGTTATTATTGATTAAATAATTTCCAAACATGTCATAATGATTCTGAGTCAATACATCATTTAAAATACGTTCACCATATTGATATTTCTTTATAAAAGGGCGGTAAAAACTATTAATTATCTTTTTATCAGTAAAAGTTACTTTTTTACCACTATTTAATTCTTTTTTTAAATCTCTACTCCATTTAATAGATAAATCAAAATTATCATTAGAACATCGACTATATTTTTCTATAAAAAATTTAATTTTTTCTTTTAAATTCAGTTTGCTAAAATCGTAAACCCATTCATCTCTGTTAGTAGCAACTCCATTAGAAAACAACTTAAAAACCGCCTGTTCCTCTTTCTGCGACTTAGCCAATTTAGTTTCTTTATTAGCTAAAGGCAACAAATCATCAAAATCATTATCAGTTATATTAATCCAATTATGATTCTTATCCGGCTCAATTCTATCAAAAGGAATGTCCTTAAATTTTGTGTGAGAAAACCAACTTAATTTATCCTCACGAGGCATCTCATCGGTTAAAGTGAAATAGTAGATTTTAGCTGATTTTTTCATAATTGAGATATATTTTCTTGATTTATCCAAAATACTAAGGCATGAGTATCTAATAAAAAATTAGAGTTCAAATGTAATCCTCCCAAATATCAGTCATTGGTTGGATTAATTCTTCTTCAGAAACTAATATTTTTACCTTTTCTGACATACTATCACGCCAATCAGCATTACTTGATTTTTCCAAAGATGGCTTGTCATCACTTTGTTTTGTTAATGTTTGCGTAATTAAACCAATAAGACGCAACTGCTCATCAATGGTAATTGACTTGATATGTTGTTGGTATATTTGTTCTATTGTTTGCATGTTAGGTTTCTCACAATTTGTTAAATTCTATTTCATACTTAGTTTTCGATAGTGTTGTTTCATAAACTTTTATTTCATTGTTCAGCTCAAAACAATATTGAATTACTTTTTTTCTCAATTCTGGTTCTATATTGTGACCGATAATAACTTCTTGTATTAAATCTTTAGGAAATTTATACAAACATATTTTTTGACCAAATTGATCTATTTCACAATATTTGTTGGTTTTAGGCAATATTTTAAAAATTCTAACTTCTTTTTCATAAGCCCATTCTATTGGTTTTTCACAAAAAAAATTCATTATATCATACGCATTAAGTTTCACAATTCTTCTTTTGTCTGTATATAACACATTTCGTAAAAGATACGGTTGACCGTCATCATGCAGATATTTTCCAGAAAAAAAATTATGTTCTGAATTAAAACCAATAACAAAACCTTTATAATTATTAGTATAATGAGACCACATCAATAAATTATTTTTATTTTTAGACAGAGACAGTATTCCAAAATTATCATTAAAATTATTATTCATGAAGCGTGTTCCTATAAAATTTGGATCGGACATTTCATCGCAAAATCCTATTACATTTTGCCCTTCTTTTTTAAAAAAATCCTTTGCTACTCTTTTTGTATCCTCTGGATCAAACAAAATAAGACTTTCAAAAGGATCGTTTAATGCCTTAAATTGTGAAAATCTTATTAAACGATCTCTTAATATATTATCTATCCATTCTTCACTTACATATTTGTAAAACATAAATAAATATCCTATGAATTTAAAAAATTATCCCACAAATTCTGGTTTAAAGTTTGAAGAAGCTACAATCGGCTGAATCATTTCCAATTTTTTAACTTCTGTTCCATGCAAACAATGCCAAATCTCCCATTGCATCTGACGATTAAGCCATAATTCAGGTGAAGTGCCAAATAATTCTGATAAATACAAAGCAAGAGCCGTATCTACTATTGATAATTGCCTCAATTTTTTCATAGGAAATGCCTATTTTTTCAGATAATTCCAATATAGTTAAATTATAAGGACGCATAAACTTTTCTAATAAAATTTCACCCGGATAGATAGGGGAACGATTAGTTGGCATTCTCATTCACTCACTCGAACCAAAAACATAACTGCCACCCCTGTCTGAATCCCAAACACATTATGTTTAGTCCCAGAAATTTTAGGATTCTTACGAACATCACTTTGCGTATCAACCAGATAAATAAAATCAAATTCCTCCGCAATTACTTTACGAAAACCATCCGATTGCCGGCTCTCAATAAAACTCCGATTCACAATAAACGCAATAATCCCATCACCTACCAATCGATTACTCGCCCAACGCAAAAAACGGGTATACATATCATACATCTTAGTTTTCTGTGCTGTACTGCTTTCAATATAAGTCCGCTTAATCGCTTCATCTATTTCTTTATACTCACGATTCTTATTATTATCATTTTCATTTTGCTGATTTGCATTATAAGGCGGATTGCCAATAATTACCGAAATCTTCCGCTTATTCTGCTCCTTAATTCGTTTCGCATTTTCCTCTCCTAATCCAAAAATAAACCCCTTTTGCTGATTCTCATACCCATACTCAAAACCCACATTATCCAACGTATCCACAAAACAAATATTACTAAATTCCTCATACTTCTTCATCTTCTGCTGATAAGTATACTCAATATTCAAATTCGCAATATAATAAGGCAAGATAGCCACCTCATTACAATGAATCTCATTTTTATACTTAGCTCGCAATCTATCTTTAGGTAAATATTCAATTAATTCAGTAATAAACGTTCCAGTACCAGTTGCCGGATCAAGAATTTCCACCTTATCATCCGCCAATAAACGGTCAAAATGCTTATCCAATAAATAATCCGTGCTTTTCAACATAAACTGCACAATCTCATTCGGAGTATAAACAATGCCTAATCTATCCGCCGCTTTTGGATTATAAGTTTTATAAAAATTCTCATAAATCACCTTCAAAAACTTTTGCTTCTCATGATGATTAGAAATATTAGCCGCTTCCCGCCGAATTACCGCATAATAACTTTCAATTGATTGCAAAGTATCTCGCCGCACCTTTCCAGTAAAAAAGGTATTTACCACCGCTACCAATTCCTTAGCGATCACATTTTCCCGATGGAACTGACTCTCATTAAATACGGTCAAGAAAATATCTTCAGTCAAAATATGCTGAATAATCATCTCTCTAATATCAAATTCATTAATTTTAGGATTAATCGAATCCTTACAAAGTTCAAATAACTTATTGAAAGCCTTGCTAAACTTATTGCTAGCTTGTTTTGCTATGGTAGAACGTAGAGCCTCAACTACTGTGGGCAAATCGGTTCTAAATCGGTCAATTGCCTGCCTAAAATCTCGCACCTCCGGCCGTTCATAATTGATAAATTTAGTGAATAGTGCATCCAATTTTTCGGCATCTGCAATTGAAATCCGTTGAACTTCATTATTGCCTTGAAATAAAATAGCAGTTTTTGAATCTTCAAACAAAATATTGTCATTGGGATAACCTTTAGCAAATTTACGTTCAATTTCCTTATCTAAATTATCAGCTTGGTCTTTACTTTCCCAATAACCCCAAGGTAAACGTAACGCATCTTTCACCGTGCCATCCGGATAAACCGTAGTATTGTGCTTGGTACGATATTCTAATTCTGGAATTAAGATAAATTTTTTGCTTTCACAATAAGCATTTAACAAATTCTGAAACGCTACCCGAATGGAAGTTTCTTTGCGAGAACCACCATATTGAATAATTTTTTCTACTTCATTGTGATAATTTTGGATTAGTATTCTGGACATGGAATCACCTAAATTTTATAGTAGTAATCACTTACCAAAATTAAAAACTCTGCACATAACATCAGATAATAACATATTAATTCATTCTTTAAGTTTACCCAAAAAAGTCAACGCTTACCCACCAAAAACTCCCACAAATCTTTATCTTCTTTATTAATATGCTCAATAACCCAATCAACAATCTTTTGTTGAATTTGCAAAATTAAATATATATCACCACCATTTTCTTTATACTGACGTTTAAATCTTTCATAAGTCTTTATTAATTTAGTATGTTGTTCTTTGTGAAAAGCATAATGCGGATAATTATATATTTCCATATACATCTCTTCTAAAGTAAAATGAGAAGTGACATAACTACCCAAAAAACTAAGCATATCATATATTTCTTCTTCTGAAACTCCACTTCCTATCGACATTACCAAGTTTTTGATTCTAATAAATATTTCTCGATGTTGACTATCAATAATTGGATCATTGACTGATAAAGCATTCGTCCAATCAATTTTTTCCGCAATTTTCTCCCAATAACCACTATGATCAATTGTTAAAAAACGGCGACAACGTTGCAAATAAATATCAGCAGCAGCATCAAATGGGTTTAAATGTAAACATTTATTCATTAATTCTCCCACTTGAGCAAATTTATGCTCTTGATATAGATGTACAGCTTGCTCAAATGTTGCTAATGATTGCCGTTTATTAATCTGAGATTCCAACGGTTCACAATCAAAAACTTCAAATATATTAATACGTTCATAACGACCCTTGACTCTAATATTATCCAAAAAACGAATCGCATAATCATTATGGTTATTTAAATTATCATAAGTATTCTGACTAATGATTAACGAGCATTTATAGATTTTGGTTGCTCCTTCCAATCGAGATGCTAAATTTACTGCATCGCTGATAACAGTACATTGCAAACGGTTAGCTTCACCAATAATTCCCAACATAAGCTTACCAGTATTTAGCCCAATCCCAACTTTAATTTTTTGATATTGACGAATTGGATTACAACTACTGTTACAATCATCTAATTTTTTTAACATTGCAATGGAAGCTTGCACTGCATCATCAGCGTTCATAAATAAAGCCATGATTGCATCACCAATATATTTATCCACAATACCATTATGTGCATGGATAATAGGTGCCATTTTTTTCAGATAAGAATTAATTAAATTAAAAGTATCTTGAGGTGACATTTTTTCAGATAGAGTGGTGAAAGAACGAATATCCGCAAACAATATCGTCATATCCATTTCTATATGATTGCCAAGTTGGATTTCCAAAATATGTTCTTTGCTTAATAACTCTAAAAATTCATCCGGTACAAATCGAGAGTAAGCTATACTGGTATCTTTCAACATGCTTTCTGAGCAATTGATAGAATAAACCATTTGCAACATAGCATTAGATAACTGGCCAGTTTCATCTTTAGAATCAATTGTAATTTCAACATCTCGATTACCTAAAGTGATTTGATTAGCGATTTTAACCAGTTCTTTCAGTGGTGTTACAATATTATGAGCAAATAAAATATTTAATAATATTGTTAATAAAATAGTTATGCCACTTAATAATAAATAAAACACAAAGGTAGAATGAGCTTGTCTTCTTAACAGAATAGACGACTGTTTCAAATCATTGGCAATTTTATCTTCTACAATTTTTAAGCGATTAATATTATCAGTTGCAATTTTCCACCAATGGATTGGTTCCACGCCTAAATAGTTACCATTCAATAAATCATTAAACGCCTTAGAAGCAGGAGTGTAATCTATATTATCAACAACTGCTTCTATTTCTTCTAAGATATTGGATTGTTTCTTTAATTCGGCTATAACGACTATGGAATTTTTGTATTCATTAAAAATATTTTGAATGATTTTAATATTGTCAAATTCAATTTTAGAAACATAAGGTAAATTTTTATAATTTTCTAATAAAGTAAAAGCTTCTTGATATTGCTGATAAAATTCTTCCAGATAACTATTTTCGTCCCATAATACATAGTTATTTATTTGTTGAATCAATCCTCTAGGCCGAAAATTGGTTCGTAATTCTGATAAAATTTGCGACTTGGAAGCTCTTTTAAATGCCATTTCTCTGATTTGTTCTATTTCATTAGTAGAATCGTGACTCATTACTTCTTGGTAAAATTGTTGTTGTTCATCATTAGCAAAGAAAAAAAAGTTCTTGATATAAATATCCTGAGCTCCAACTAATAGCACAAATTTTTTATATATAATTGGCTCAAAATGACCTTTACTGAAAGCATTATTTAAAGTTCCTCTTTCAATCCCAGCTTTTTCTTTAGCTTGTAATAAATTTACATAAGCCATAGCATTATGAGAGAGCTTGCCATCGGTGATAAATTTTGATAAATAATTGATGTTTGTTAATAGGGTATTGATAATACTGGTATAATACTGTAATTCATCTTCTACATTTATTTCTAATTTATTGATTAAAAACCTTTTTGTGCTAATTTTTTTTAACTTTTTTAGACTTAATTGTAAAGTGTCTTGAATTTCTTTATTGTTTAACACCAATACTTCTTCTATGAAATTTTTTAGCATAGCTACAGAAGTATTTGTATTAACCCTTTGAGCTTCAAGTTCTGTTACAAACTCCTGGCCTAAACTGCCAATAAAACCTGCCGATATACCTCTTTCTTTCTGCAACTCATGAATTAAAGCACTTGATTTAATTGCAAGTTCTGCTAATTTCTGCAATGAATCCATCTGTTCAACTATTACCAACTTGTTTAAAGTATTATCTATTGTGAAGTAAATAAGCCCTAACAGTGGTAAAGCTACCATCAAGGTTAATTTGCTGTTAATTTTAAAGTTTTTAAACATAATATTTTTATAATTTTATAGATGCTGAGAGTAGCCAGTCAGGTTAGATAAAATTTTGTTGGGTTACGCTTCGCTAAATTAACCTACCTTATTTTCGTCAGAATGCTACATCATAATATACCACTGCGTTTAATATCTAAGTAACGGTTAATTATTTTGATTGGTAATTGGTCTGGAATTGTATCCAAATAAACAATACCATGTTTTTTTAAACTATTATGAGCTTGCTGACGTTGTTGTAAATAACTCAAAGTAGCCGTATAACGTAAAGCATCTTCAAGGTCATACACTGGTTGTTCTAATACTTCCGCCAAAACTCGTTCTTGTAAACTCGCCAAAAGGACTAAATGTTTCTTTCGTAATAACTGTAAAGCTGGTAATAACTCATCGTTATCCTCATCCCGTAAATTAGAGATTAAAATTACTAAAGCTCGTTTGCGTTGCTTAATTAATAATTGATTAGCCGCATGTAAATAATCACTAGTATGGGTGCTAGGTTGCAAATCATACACCGTATTTAATACCGTATTTACCGTATTCATTCCTTTCCTAGGAGCTAACCAACGTTCTTCACCACTAAAAGTCATCAATCCCAGTGCATCTCCTTGTTTCAATGCAACATAAGAAAGTAATAATATGGCATTAAGACAATGGTCAAAATGTGACAGGATGCCATCTTGAGTTAACATACGCTGCCCACAATCAATTAGGAAAATAATTTGTTGATCTCGTTCATCTTGATATTCTTTAGAAATTAATTTTTTATAACGAGCGGTTGCATTCCAATCAAGTTGCCGCAACATGTCGCCAGTGCGATATTCACGTAATTGATGAAATTCTAGTCCTTCTCCTCGTCGTTGTATTTGTCGGATACCTAATTGACCTAATCTATTTTCAGCAGCAAATAATGCGTATTTTGTCATTGTCGCAAAATTTGGATAAATTCGTATAGAAGATTTTAGTTTTATGTAACGATAAAATTTCCAAAATCCCCATGAGGATAAATGCAATAAATGTACCCCAGCAAAATCTATTGCTCCACGTTGTTGAGGACGAATCCGGTATTGCATTTTTACTGTGGTTGCGGGAGAAATGATAATGGTTTGTGGTTGGCCTTGTAAATCACTGGTAATGGGATAATCATCAAATACTTCCAATGAATACTGGCGATTTGTAGGATTAAACAAAGTCAGAGTTACTTCACTCCAAACTCCTAAAGCTAATGAATTAGCGACTTGACGTTTAATTTTAAGGTTAGGTAATCGCCAAACTCGCCAAGCATCAATCAATGCTGATAATAATAAAATGATGCCACCAATTTGCCAATAAATTAATAATGATGGATTTAGAGTGGCAATAGTGGCTAAAATTAACCATAACCACCAAAATGTTAGATGTGCAGGTCTCATTATATAAGGTAATTTATTGATAGTTATTTTGGTTGAATTTAAAATTCTTTTTAAGAATATTTTTTATAAAAATTTAAAAT
Source organism: Thioploca sp. (assembly GCA_030627125.1). Lineage (GTDB taxonomy): Bacteria > Pseudomonadota > Gammaproteobacteria > Beggiatoales > Beggiatoaceae > DRQV01. The sequence goes on along the minus strand of DAOUSR010000010.1, from coordinate 16,766 downwards.
ATTGCTATAGCATAATACAAACAATAGATTATAAAATCAATTATGGAAGACAGAGAGGAGGAGGAACTAAGTGGGATAGTTGGAAGAAAGCCAGAGCATTACAGCATTTCCCAATTGAATAGAATATGTTGATACGAATTAAATGACTGATATTTATATTGAAGTTAATCAAGAATTATTAAGTTATTCCAAAAGCTATCCAAATTACGATAAAAGAACATCCAAAAGCTAATCCATCCAACAAAGGCAACCATACTTGATAAGGACGAATAAGATAAACTAGTAGGGGATAACATAAAAATTCCGCAGCAGAAATTCCAATCATAAATCCAGTAGTACCAGCATAATAACTACCAATTACCATTCCTAATATTTGTAAAATAAAACGATTGGTTGTGTTAATTAAATTTCTAAAAGAATCTCCCACTGCTAAAAGCACAGGGGTTATAGTGCTAATAATAGAAGCGGAAATCATACCAGTGGCTAAAATTTTCAACATCCAGCCGGCATCTTGATAGCGATCGTCATACAATATCCCTATTAATTGGTCACCCCATAATACCACTGCCCATAATGGTGGTAAAAATAGTAACAATAACATAGATCGGCTTTTAAAAGTTTGACTGCGAAGAACGTCTGGGTCTTGTTCAATTATGCGAGAATACATCGGTAATAAGATGGTTGAAGCTAATTTTATCAACGGTTCCACAGTAAGACATGATAAATTTTTAGCTAGTAAATAAATCCCTAACATACTCATTCCGGCAATACTACCAAACACAAAAATATCTAACCGAGCCACCATAAATCCCAAAGCAGTACTAATAAATATCCAACGCCCAAATCGAATCAGTTCATTAGCTGATTGTGGTTCCCACTCAATTTTCATGCTGGTGCCAGCCAATAGCGTGTGACTAACAATAACTTTAAGTAAACGATTGGCAAAGATACCAGCAACTAATGCCCATACAGAAGGATAATACCAAGCCCATAGCATCATCGTAATTAAACTGCAAAAATGGGCTGCCAAGTCAAGAATAACTAGCTTACCCAATATCATACGACGGGAATACACTAATAACCAAGTTGAGTTAAAACCAGATATGATGGCTGTCAAACCAGCAACTGGAATTACAATAGTTAACAGTGGTTCATTATTAATAGAAGCCAATGGCCAAGCAAATGCTATTGCTGCTAGTGCTAGAATAATGCCACGAATTATCTGAATTGTCCAAGCTGTACGTATAAATTCTGGTTCTTCACCCCGTCGGCTTTGAATAATATTGGGCCGCAAACCAACATCTGAAAACATCTCTAACCCTATTAACACAGCAGTCACAATGCCAATAATACCAAATTCTTCTGGGGATAACCATCTGGTTAATACGATGTTGCCACCAAAACGCATAATTTGCGAAATTCCAAAACCTAGAATTATCCAGATAGAACCTCTAATAGCTAGTCGTTTAAGTAGAGTTAGAGAAATTTTTTCATCAGTAGCCGATGTCAAGATAAAATTCCTCGCAATAAATGTCCATTATGCGAAACCATGTTGTTGTAGAAAGTCCTTATTAATTGGTTCATCCGTTTGTCTGTAAAGCAATAACCTTTCCAAATAACGAGCGATAATATCAACTTCTAAATTCACTTGTTGAGCAATTTTTATCTCTGCTAAAGTAGTACGCTCTTGAGTATGTGGTACGACATTTACACTAAACTCAGCATTTTGCACAGTATTGACTGTTAAACTAATACCATCGATACAAATTGAACCTTTGGGAGCTATATATTTGGCTAATGTACTTGGAGCTTTTATATTTAATCGAATTGAACGGCCTTCTTCATAACACTGAGTAATTGTCCCCACTCCATCGACATGGCCACTAACAATATGCCCACCTAAATGCATTTGAGGAGTTAGAGCTTTTTCTAAATTAACCGTGCTACCAATTGTTAATTTGCCTAAAGTAGTATGTAATAAAGTTTCATTGGAAACATCAGCCCAAAAACCATCTCCGGGCAATATTACTGCGGTTAAACAGACACCATTGACAGAGATGCTATCGCCCAACTGAACATTATGCCAATCTAGTTGATTGGCTTGGACATATAAACGAGCATCAGTGCCAGTAGTTTGTCTTTGAGATATTTTACCTACGGCTTGAATAATACCAGTAAACATTTTTTAATTCTTAATTATGAATGCTTAATTTTTTAAATATGTATTGGGTCAAGAGATTACCCTTAATTTAATGGTTAGGGTAACCACAAGGGTTTACCCCTACAATTATAGGTAACCACGAAAAATTACCCATACAAATCAACATTTTTAAATAAATTAGCATTATGTAAAGTATAAAACACCGAATCCTTAATAATTTTAGTTCATAATTAAGAATTAAGCATTATTAATAGGATAGGCTGTAATTCGCCAATCTCGTCCCACTGCACGTATATCTGCAATATTAAGCGGAATATGCTGATTTAAATGTTCGATTTCGGGTAAATTAAATAAACCTCTGGCTTTATTACCCATTAACATAGGGGCCATATAAATTATTAATTCATCAACTAATCCAGCTCGTAACATTGCACCACTTAAAGTTGCTCCAGCTTCTATTTGTAATTCATTTACTTCATATTGTTCAGCCAACAATTGACAAGCAGCTGGTAAATCAACCATACCTCGTTCTGCCAAATTAATAACATGAGCTCCAGTTTTTTCTAAGATTGATTTAACTGATTCACTTTTAGAGGCAGTAAAAATTATGGTCTGACCGGTAAGACCCAACATAATAGCATCAGGTTGCATACTTAAATGAGTATCAATCACCACTCGCAGAGGCTGCTTGACTTTAATCTCAGATTGTAACTGATAATGCAATTCTTCTTCCCTAACAGTAAGTCTTGGGTTATCGGCCAATACCGTACCAGATCCAGTCATAATTGCCGAACTTCTGGCTCGTAAACATTGAACCTCACGCCGAGCATCTTGGGAAGTAATCCATTGACTTTCAGTGGAAGCCATTGCAGTCCGTCCGTCCAAACTCATGCCTAATTTACAACGAATATAAGGTCTATTATATCGCATTCTAGTTAGAAAACCAGGATTTAATTGTTCAGCATCTTTGGTTAAGATTCCTGTATTTACAATGATACCTGCTTTTAATAACTGTTCAATCCCTTTGCTAGATACGAGTGGATTTGGATCAGTCATTGCTACAACTACTCTAGCTATTCCAAATTTAATCAAAGCATCAGTACATGGTGGAGTACGGCCATGATGACAACAAGGTTCTAAGGTTACATAACAAGTAGCACCTTTAGCTTTCTCTTTAGCTTGATTTAAAGCATTGATTTCGGCATGAGATTCACCAGCTTCTTGATGCCATCCTTCACCAACTATATTACCATCAAGCACAATAATACAACCAACTCGAGGATTAGGATCAGTAGTCCATAAACCTTTTTTTGCTAGTCGCAAGGCACGAGCCATGTAATATTGGTCATTCTCTATTGAAGATTTTGCTAGAGAAGAATTTTCTATAATATTTGTCATACGTTTAACTATAAACTGGAAAACGAGAACATAGTTCTAGTACTTTAATTTTAACAGATGCTTGTAAATCGGTATTTTCCACATCGTCAATGATGTCACAGATCCAACCAGCAACTTGACGCACTTCTGCAATCCCAAAACCTCGGGTCGTAATAGCTGGAGTGCCGATTCGCAGACCACTAGTTACAAATGGTGAACGTGGGTCATTAGGAACAGTATTTTTATTAACCGTAATATTAGCTTGCCCCAACGCAGCATCAGCGGCTTTTCCAGTAATATCTTTATCAATTAAATCTAACAAAAACAGATGATTATCCGTGCCATTAGATACAACTTTATAACCACGTTCTAACATTACCACTACCATAGCCCTAGCATTTGCGATCACTTGAGTTTGGTAAGTTTTAAATTCTGGTTGTAAAGCTTCTTTGAAAGCCACTGCTTTAGCAGCAATCACGTGCATCAAAGGCCCACCTTGAATACCGGGAAAGACTACTGAATTAAGTTTTTTCTCAATTTCGGGATTATTTCTAGCAAGAATTAAACCGCCCCTTGGGCCACGCAAAGTTTTATGAGTTGTTGTAGTAACCACATCAGCAATAGACACTGGACTAGGGTATAAACCAACTACAACTAAACCAGCGACATGAGCTATATCAGCTACCAAATAAGCATTAACTTTATCCGCTATATCCCGCAATCTTTGCCAATCAACTACCCGTGAATAGGCACTGAAGCCACTCATAATCATTTTTGGTTTATGTTCTAATGCTAAAGCTTCAACTTGTTCATAATCAATTTCACCAGTTTCTGGAACTAAACCATATTGAATTGCATTATATATTTTACCAGAAAAATTCACTTTGGAACCATGAGTTAAATGGCCACCATCAGATAGTTTCATACCTAATATAGTGTCGCCAGGTTCTAGCAAAGCCATGTAAACGGCTGTATTAGCTTGAGAACCAGAGTGTGGTTGAACATTGGCATAATTAGCATTAAATAGCTGTTTAGCTCGGTCTATTGCTAATTGTTCAGCAATATCAACATATTCACAACCACCATAATAGCGTTTATATGGATAGCCTTCGGCATATTTGTTAGTCAATACTGAACCTTGAGCTTGTAATACTCGAGGACTTGCATAGTTTTCTGAAGCAATTAACTCTAAATGTTCTTCTTGACGAGTTACTTCATTTTGCATCGCCTGCCATAGTTCAGCATCAAAATCTGCAATATTTAATTGGTTTGAAAACATAAATTACCTTTGTAATGAAAGAATAAGCTCTGTGTCAAATTGTTGATTTGTAAAATATTTTCCAGCAATGGATTTTATCTCAATTCATATTGATCAATTATTTTTTTTAAAATATTTTGTAGCACGTTAATAACTACACTATTACCAAATTGCTGGTATGAAACATTCTTGTTGTTATGAAGTTTAAATTCATCAGGAAATCCAGTAATTCTTGCACATTCTCTAGGAGTAAGCTTTCTAATTTTTCCATTTATTAAATATAACCCAGTTTTAGCTCCAACTCCACCTCCGTAAGCTGATAGAGTTATTGCATGACCAGATTCATGATATATTCTTTCTCCTTGTCCACCTTTATTCACTATTCCAATTTTAATAGGTTTTTGTGGAAAATTTCCAAACATATCAGTATCAAATTGCAAATTATTCTGGATAAATATATCGTCACGTTTTATAACATATGATTCATCAGTATCTGTACAAAAATCAATAAGTTTTGTTGTTTTTCCATTACCAGTTGGAAAAATAAAATTATTTATATTTAAATCATCTCTAAATCCAAGTATATATATTCTTTCTCTTTTTTGTGGTATACCAAAATTAGAAGCATTTAGTATTTTATGAAAAATAATATAACCTAAATCATATAGAGTTTTTTTAACAACTTTGAGAGTTTTTCCATCATCATGTTTTGCAAAATTCTTTACATTTTCCAATAGCAAAATTTTAGGCTTATGCTGTTTTATAATTCTAACTATATCAAAAAAGAGAGTTCCTCTAGTGTCATTAAATCCCAACTGCTTACCAGAAATACTAAATGCCTGACAAGGAAAACCTGCACATAAAATATCATGTAAAGGAATTATTTCTTCAGGTACTTTAGTAATATCTCCTACTGGTTTTATACCATAATTATTGAAATAAACATCTTGACAGTTTTTGTCCCATTCAGACGCAAAAACACATTCTGCCCCAAATGAACTTAATGCTTGGTGAAAACCACCAATGCCAGCAAATAAATCAATAAATTTAAATGGTTTTAATTTATTCCTATAAGAATCATCAAAATGTTCCATTAGTTTAGATAGCAAATAAACTTAATGGATTTATTTTAAATTGTAAACTTGTTGGATCAGGCGTGCCTCCTTTTCTTTGCATAGTTACTCTACCAATTTTCAAACTACCTCTAGGAGAAATTATTACATCACCATTACCATAAAAATTAAGAACTTGGTTAATATTTTTTAAAATATAATCTGTATTATTAGTATTTTTTCTAGTAACTAAAAACCACTCTGCACTTAAACCGCCACGCCCACGCAAAATATCGCTTAAAACTAAAAATTTATTTTCAGTAAAAAAATCTTTAATTTTTATCTGTATATTATTGGGCATGTTTGTAAAATATATCCTTTTTTTATCTTTCAAATTTTCTATATTTGTTACAACTTCAGGTAGAAATATTTCGCCAGTAAACGCTTTTAACCATAAAGCTATCGTATCATCAAATTTCCACATGGATTGGTATGTATTAACAGTTCTTTTATCAACTTGATTAAAGCCAGCTGTTTTATTTGCTTTTTTTAACGAAATATTTTCAATATATAAAATATCATCAATTAATATCTCAACTCTAACCTGAATATCAGCTTTTTTATATTTAATTGTTTCTTTAAATTTCTCTTCCGTAATTCCCAAATCCAGAGCTTTGTGAAAACTTATTTTTGGTGGAATTTGAACTGCATTAATTTTTTGAATTTTATTAACTTTATAACCCATTATTTCAAGCCAAGATTTAGCATCCTCATCAATTTTCCAATTTGTAAATTTGTTACATATATCATGTTCATTTACGAAACCACCTTTAGCAGTTATTGAACCTTTCTCAGCTTTTTTATTCATAAATATTATGCCATTGTTCAAACTCTAACTTTTACCAGATTTTTTAAATAAATCAAGTTAAAATATTAATAATTATAGTTTAAAGATACATTATAATAAAAACCAGTCAGAATAACATACTTAGCTTATTGAAACAATATTGGCATATATTAATAGCTACATAAATTAATTATATTTATCAAAACTAATTTTTACAATAATTATTCTTTTAAAATTCCATCAATTTGTTTAATTAACTCATCAAGTTCAATTGGTTTAAAAGCAATTTCAGTTGCCCCTATAATTTCTATATTTGTTTCAGATTTATTCATACTGGTAAATGCTAATACAGGTATGTTTGATTTAGCATCTTGACGTAACCAACGCAAAAAACCGATACCATCTAATACTGGCATCATCATGTCAAGAATAATCAAATCTGGTATTAAGGTTTTTAATTTTTCTTTACCATCTTGTCCATTAATAGCTTGAAACATTTCATAACCAGCAGCTCTAATATATATGCTTACTAATATTCGCAATTCATTGTCATCATCAATCATCAATATTTTCATTTAAATAAAACTCCTTAAACGCAATTCAAAGGTAATACCAACCCCTACTTGACTTTCTGCTGTTAAAGTTCCATCCCAAATTTTTACTGTATTTATAGCTCTGCGAATATCATTAAATTGTTCTGCAACCTCTAACTCCTTTACAAGTAAATACTGTTGAAACCTCTCATTTGGAATACCAAATCCAGTATTTTTGAAGATATAAGTTACCCAATGCTCTCGTTCTTCCATGTTTATCACAATATCAGTTTTTGGTATGGAGTCCTCAATTAGTAAAGCAAATATACTACCAACTATCCAATATAATTCAGTTCGAGAAGCAAATATTAAACTCACTAAATTTGGTAAATTAGCAACCAATTTTACCTGATGCTTTACCGCTTCTATAGAAGCATTTTCCATAGCATCTAAAACAGATTCCTTAGCATCAATTGGATAAGTGGTAACATTTGTAGGATCATCATCCATTTCAATATTAAGTTGTTTTTCTACTTGATCTAATATTTTAATATGACTATTAATTTTATTTTGTAAAATATTAGTGGCAATGTGTTTGTCTGTTGCATTTGTTTGTGGGTTAGTTAATAACTGACTAGCAGTCAAAATTGATTGCATGTCATTACGAAATTGAAAGATTAATCGTTCGGCAATTTGTTCTTTTAACGTGCTTTGTAATTTCATCTTAGTAACATCAACTAATTGACATAAGATGCCTTGTTGCATATTTAAATCTTTATCAAAACAAACTTGCATATTAAAAATAAAGTAACGTTCTACAATTCCAGATAACTTAATCTGTTGCACGATCTTGTTTTGTTGTAAAAACATGTCGCAAAAACGTTGTTTAGCTTTTTCCACATCAATTTTACTTACCGCAGTTAAAAACTCTAACGCTGTCATAGTTTGTGGTTTTAATTCAAAAATTTGTGCTAAAGCTCTCATGCTTTGATTTACTTGCACAGCTATTCCAAATACATCATATAGTATAGTAGCAGTTTCCGAATCATCCATGATATTTTCGAACATAGATAACCGCCGTTTCACAGCAATTTTACAAATTTCAGTTTTATTTAAAAATTGTTGACGCTGGTATAATGCTTCACCTATTTGGTTAGTAAAATTTTTAGCTGTTTTTATAAACTCATCATTTAGTGGCATATTTCTGACACTTAATAACAAAACACCATACAATTTGTTATTAAAAAATAATGGAATTAATAATTGTTCTTCTATGTTCTCAGTTGGTTCTAAAAACTTAAAATTGCTTATATCTGGAATTGAACTTTGTTGATAAAACTGTTCATTTACATCTTGCAAAGAACAATTCAATGCTGCAATTTTACTAGCATGGTTCAGACCAAGTTTACATTCTAAAATAATTAGTCGTTCCAATTTTAAAATATTATGCAACGTAGTAACTACTTGTGACCAATATTGATCAGTAATAAATTGTTCTGAATTAATGCTATTAAAAAATGTTGGGTTCATATTTTTATTATAAATTGAATCAGCTAATTAGTAGCTATATTAATTATTAACCTCAAATTTATATATAGCATGACAAGTTATGCAATTTTGCATCAAAGTGTTTAATTGAGAAAGTGTGTGTTCTGAATCTTCTAATTCTATAGCGTCAAGAGCTAAAGTATCTAGCTGGTTATGAGTATCCATTCCCATTTTTTTAAATTTTATCGGTAGCTTACCAATTAAAGAACCAGGAACACTACGTTGAGTTGTAAGTCCTACACTCCGAGCTGATTTCGCAATTGCTTGCATATCTTGTTTTAAAATTCCATCGGTAATCTGTTGTATAGCTACCAAAAATGCTCTCATTTCAGACATAACTAAATCTTTTTCTGGTTGTTCTAATTGAATGGCTAACCTACCATCATTACTAATTTTTACGCTACCTTGAAAGATAAATTTATAAGTCATTCCAGATAAAAGTATTAGAAGAACAATTGCAAAACTCCAACATTTTTTACACATTTTTATACCTATATAATTTAATTTAGAGTGTGGCCGAGATATAATATTTAATAAGCTTGGTCAATTTCTCCAAACAAATTAATTTTATTCCAAAAGTATTGCCACCTAATTATGCTGCGTTTGAGTTGAAAAAACGGTCTGACAACCATTATTTACAGGCTGATTTACTTCTTGGGTGAACTGCATTAAAACTATAAAATACTTAAATTTAAATGAGTTAATTTTTCACTTAAGTCTTTTTTTAAAAACTGTCCGAACTATTGATTTTAGTGTTATTATACATTATATTTCAGCCACACCCTATTTTAGAAATTAAATTTTTAATCTCTTTTTCAATTTCAGTATTAAAATCATTTAGTATGAATTAAATGGTTTATGTATGTTGTGTGGTGCATGAGGCTATCGTTTACGTGGCTTACGAGTTATCTGGCTTTAATATTTCACACATAGTTAAACCTTCCGAATCAACATCATACCACAACCAAAACCTTTTGCTGGGCCAATGCCATTTTGATATTTTTCAATAAATTGATGAACATTATCAACTTGTAAAACCCCAGAATAAGTTGCAGTTACAAGTGTTCCCATATATTGTTTTTTCTGAAAAGACAAAACATTTTGAGCTTCAATTTGGACTTCCTCTAAAATAGCTCCACCAGATAATTGTCTTTGTAACCATTGAATTCGTTCATCTTCATTAAGTAAAGGAATTCGGGGGTTATATTTTTTGATTATTTGTTTAGGACGCTTAACTGGGTTAGCACAAAGTAAAAAGCTTAAATGCTGTTGCGATTCAAATTGAGGATTGAATACTTTACTAGCTAACAAATTAAAATCAGCATTTTTAATTAATTGAGGACAATAACTAGATTGCATTAATAATTCATAAAACTTAAGTTTTTCACTCATATAAAATAAAAATGGGCGTGTAGCTTTTTTTCCTAAGTTGGGAAACGCTTGCCACAGTCGGCGATGAACATCATAGATATTTTTGACAGCACGTTTTTCTACCTGCCATTTGCTCAAATACATATCACTCATCTCCAAGTGGATAAATATATACCATACGAGTGTGAAATTGTCTTTTACCGTTGAAAATACGTTGATCTCGCATTGCTAAACTATTAGAAAATTTTTTGCTAGAGGTATTATCCCACTGCTCAAGATTACTATAAATAGCAGTTGGCTTCCAACCATTATTTGCTGGTACAGAGATTAAAGCAGCATGTAAATGCTCAGCAGTTTGTTTATCATCATACAAAGGAGCTGTCAAAGGACAACTTCGCCGTCCTAAAAACGGAGTATAGATTGGTTTCTGTATTGCCTTAGCCACAGTTTGCAAGTCATAAAGAGCATGCTTATTAAAACTTAAAGCCACTATAAATAAACTATCACAAAGATATTCACGTCTGGAGATAATTGCATTTGTATTTACCTTACCTTTCTTTACCATCCTTGATTCTTTAACAGTATGAAAATCAATAATTTTTTGAGGATAATATTCTTTTTTGTAATCAGTATTTTGTATATCTATATGCTCATCAGCACGAATGGCATAAGAAAAACTATCAGACAAGGCTCGTTGATTATCAAGATCATCTCTATCAATACCTAAACAAGCTGCTAACAATCCTTCTAAACCACTGCGAGTAGGAATGTTATGGCTAGGGCGATAATCTTCATAAGTATGTCCACCCCAAGCTTGCATAACTCCTCGTAAACGAAGAATTAAAAAATTTTGCATATTAAACCCTTTGTAGGGTGGGTAGAGCGAAACCCACCGATTTTCAATCAACTAATTATCCAAGTTTTCAATTCTGCCAAAGTCTCATAGCAATCAAACTTTTTGGAATCATTTTCATCTTTTAACAAATTAAAATGAGCAGATTTTTCGTCTAAACCATAACCTTTCTGTATGTTCTGCCAATATTTTTGAAAAGCTTCAATAGATGGTCTTAAAAAACCCTTATTACTTTTACGTATTGGTTGTTCAAAAGCATTTGCAGCAGAAATAGGTATATCACTAAATGATACCAACACAAAATCAGCTAAATTATAAGCAGCATGACTGTGTTGTTTAGCAGTTGGAACTACTGTTGCTAACATTTGGATAAGATGTTGGGCAATTTTTAAAGCTTCTTTACGTGTTGCACCACCTAAATTTTTTCGTAGTTGTCCTATATTCAAACTAGCATAGCGATAAAAAACTCCAGCTCCAAATTCTTGAGTGTTTAAATGTCCTGCTCCAACATCACCACTGTCTTCAACCAAATCATCAACTGCTGTGAACCAATCAATTTCAGAGTCAACTTGGTGGGTGGTTATTGTGTGTGCTAGTGATAAAGCACCATCAATACCATAAGTTAAATCGGATGTTGCCATTCTGCCAGATAATGCAACATCTACAGAAATATTTGATTTTTCCTCATTTTCAATCTTTTTACACTCATTTTTAAGAAAGGTAATACGTTTAGATTCAGATTGCTTAACAGCTTCTTTTAGTAGTTCTTTCAGACGTTCCATTTCCTGAGAGTGAAATGGTATGACTTGAGTTTCAATTGGCTTATCTTTTTCACGTTTAAATTTTTTTATATCATCTGGTTTGGTTTTTCCTTCAACAATAGCTGCTAAAAACAATCCAGTTGTTTCAATTTCTTTAAGTTGTTTTTCATCTTCAACACCATTTTGTAATTCTTTCACAATTCTATCAACAAAAATACGAGTTCTAGTTGATTTTTCAAAGTGTTGTTTGTAGTAATCGCTAGTACGCATAGCTCGCTTTAAACTTTGGCTAGAAATACGCACCCGTCTTACTCCACCAAAAACTGCTGATTTCTGCATATTCATGTCATCACGGTTGAGACATGATGGACTATGAGAAATTAATACGTGAATATTTAAAAAATTTTTATCAGTCATGTTTTTTCCTGTTTTTCTGATTATCAAGTTCAACAAAATAATCACGGAGAATCCGTTGTTTATTATCTCCATTCCAATAAAATAAAATGTTTCCTAATTTTCCCCAATTTGCCGTTGGTTCAGCATGTTGGACAATACGCCGTAACGCAATTAGATCATTAGGAATTTCAGAACGTACCATTTGAAATAAGCGACGTTCATTTATATCGGCTTTGGCTAGTGCAGCACCTAAATTTGTTCGTTCTTCCTTAGCCTGTTTGACCCAAGGTAGAATAAAAACCACATTTTTCCAACTTTGCCATTGACAACCTTGCAATTCTTTAAGCGGTATTTTGGCAATGCTAAGCAAATGATAAAATGCTCTGGTTTCCTGTTCTAATGTTTCAGGAGCTGTTACTCGCCGAATAGCAGCTCGATCACCATTACTAAATTGTTCTTCATTATCAAAACACCTCTTCAAGTTAATGAAATTTTCATTCTGCGGTTTCATTTGATTTCTCTGGATTAAGTTTATTTAATGCTTTACACAAATTTTCGTGTCCCACAACTATTGCACCATATATAGCCGGATTATGTTCGTAGGGTTGCGTAACTTCTTTATATAAATCAAAAGCAAGTTTGCTTAGATATTTAAATAAACGGTGTTGTAAATTTTCAATTTTATCCCAATCAACATCTTGTAATTCCACATAAATTTTTGTCTCAGAACGTCTATAAAATTCATCTCTGACTTGGGTAGGTAATTTTTTTTGCAATTCTTTACCAAGTCCATCATCACAAGCATTTTTTACAAAATACCATATGGAAGTTTTTAATTTATCAGGGATTTCAATTACAAACTGCAAAATTTCATTCATATCTTCAAATCCATTTTCCCAACCTTGTTCTAGTTGAAAGAGTTCATGTCTACGTCCTTCAATTTTTTCAGTGCTATTACCTAAAATATAACCGCCGGCTACAATTGAAATTTTACCGGAAAATACTTGTTTGGATTGAGATACAACAAGTGCAGGGGTAAAACTGTTGTTTCCGGTTTTAATCTTCTGTTCAATTTCCCAAAAGAAAGCTGTTAGTTGTTCCCATATTGGCTTTTTGGAAGAAAATTTAAGGTATTGTATTCCTTTGTCTGTTTTAATTCTTGGAGAATGGGGATGAATCCAAGTCCCTTCACCCCTTTTGTAAGTATATGGTTCTTGGGTAAATTCAGTACATATTGTATTTGTAACAGTTCCACATGAATCACAGTATTCATCGTTAACAGAATGAATATTTAATTTAATTCTTGCTGGCTGCCAAAAGAGTCCTCTCAACAAGCCTATTTCATGAGTATGAACTGTAACTTTTTCTTTACTAATAGCAATGGGTTCTAGCCAAGTTGGTAAATTTTCTTTACCAGATAAAAGTATATGAGTCTTATCTTGTATAAATTCTTTATTTAGTATATTTAACCAAATGGTTTCTCTCAAATTATTTTTTGCAGTTAGAAGTGTCGTGATTGGAGATGAACCTTTTAATCCTACTGAAAATGCTACTCCACCTAAACTAAGTCCATTAGTTGCTTGTTGAAATAATGCTACTGTCGTGCAAGGCAAGCAAGTTTTTTCAATTTCAATAGTTTGATTAAAAAAAGCATGGGCATTTGGACTAGTACTAGCTTGTTCTGGCAAACCAATAAATAGTTTTTGGGGTGATACGGATTTACCTTTGAGTTCAGCAGTCTGCATGAAAGGATGTTGTGGATGATTAAGGACAAACATATCCAAATATTGTTGAATGCAGGTTTTATATTCCTTAAAAGTCAAAGGTTTTTTTAAACGTTGTCTTAATTCTTGAGCATTATTTGGCATAAAGATCACTTGCGTTAGACAAACAATCAATTGCAGAGTTGCCAATGCCATGTCGTCACGATGAAAGCGTAATTGCCAATCGGCATCTTGGCATAGTATATTTTCTAATGTAATATGCTTAAATTGCCCGTTGAAAGTGACGGGTATCCATTTATCGGTTAATAGGTTCATTTTTTATAATCAATCGGTTATATCCCCGCAAATAGTGGGGTTAATAATTATTTAATGTTTGAATCAGTACTTAAATTTATTTTTAAAAATCCTGATTCAAACAACCTTCTTTAATCCTAAATCATCACTATAAATAAAATTCTGACTTTCATCTACCCAACTACCATCTTCACATTCACGCATACGCAAAAAATAATGTTTCTCATCTCCACGTAATTTATCTAACTCAATCAAAGTGTTCCAACTATGCGGCACAGGAATAGCTTGCAACCCCAACGCTTCCCACCATTGCCAATCATCTAATTCCTTAAATGAAATTCCATCCAAAAATTCATTACATTCGATGGTTAGAACAACGTTTAAACTCATTTCACCATCTCTAGTTAATCTAGCCACGTTATCATCACTATCTGACAATATAGTATCTTCTTTAGCTAGATTTCTGGCACAAATACGTTTAGCTTCTTGTTCCATTTCAAATTTAACATATTGTTGTTTTATTACATCAGGTTCATCTCGCAAACCTTCTTGATAAACAAATTCTATCCAATCCCGATAAACTTCTGGAAAGTTAGCGATTTTATTTTGCTCCAACAATTTTTGGGTTCGCCACAATACCCGTGTATCTCCATAAATAAACTGTTGCCCTTTTGGATATTCACCTTCTGGTATTAAAACTGTACAAGCAGGTTGTTCAAAGCCAATTACTCTGAATTTATTTTCATGTCGATGCAAACGGCCAAGGCGTTGAAATAATGAATCAACCGGACATAATTGCGTAATCATCCAATCAAAATCTAAATCAAGACTCTGTTCAACTACTTGAGTTGCAACTAAAATTTGGCCTTGAGCTATGGATTTTTTGCCATATTGCTTACATATACTAGTCTCAATCTTCTGCCGATCACAAAAACGAAAGCGGGAATGAAATAATTGAATTGGTAAGGTAATATTTTGATTTAATTGTTTTAACTGTTGCCAAATATTTTGAGCATCATGTACTAAATTACAAATAATTGCTACTTTAGCTCCCTTGTTTGCAGTTTCTAGTGCTTGATTCAATAATAATTCCGAAGGTAGCATATTTTCAGTAATTTCCAAGGTAAAACTAACTGAACGGGATTCTGGTTTTTCGGTTGGTGCAAAAGATATAAATTTATTGCTAACATGACTAACTAAAGGATATGTATTAGTGGGTTCCCCATGAAATTTCCAAGCTTTAAATAATTGTTGTTTTTGGTGTGAAGGTAAAGTAGCAGAAAGCAAAATAACACTACCACCAACTTGTGCTTCCAATACTCGTTCAATTAGGCCATACATATAGGCATCGTAAGCATGTATTTCATCAATTATTAAAATACTTTTTTGGATACTAAAAGAACGCACAAAATTATGACGCATAGGCAATACCGACATAAGTACTTGATCAACAGTACAAACACCAATCTGTCCTAAAAAAACCCGTTTACGACTCTTACCCAACCACTCGCTACATTGTGTTATAGCTTCCTCTTTACCCTGAATGCTTTTACCATTTTCCTTAAAACGTTTAAAATTAGGATTAAATTTTGCCTTACCATGAGCCAGTACAATATTATTACCTTTTGGAAATAATTTAGATGCAACTGCTTCAATTCGTTCTAACATAGCATTAGCTGTTGTTTGGGTGGGCAACGCAAAAATAATGCTATCAGCTAATCCAGCAGCTAGTAATCGTGAGGCATATGCTAACGCAGCTTCAGTTTTACCAGAACCAGTTGGGGCTTCAATTAAAGTCAAACCAGTTTTTAAGGGAAAATTATCAACTAAAGTTTGCACCCCACGTGGGGTTTCTATCTCAGGAAAAATGTGCATTCCGCCATGCTGGATTGGTTTACAATACAAACCAAAATCTTGTATAGCTTTTTTGGCATTAGGATGGCGAGATTTAAGATAATCAGCTAGATTTTTATCGCTATCTGAATCATAAGGAAAGTAGTCTTGATTAGAACCTATCCAATCAGAAATACTACAAAATCCGGCTAATAAATGTTGAACAGATTGAGATAGTTTAGGTGGCTCATCACCGGTTTGAATACCGACTGGAGCTAAAAATAATTCACGTAATTCTGCTACCCATTGTTGCCGAGCTTGAGAATCATATTGGATAACTGTTGGAGCAGCAAATTTAGTAGATGGTTTTTCTGCATCAATCTGAATACCATGATGGGAAGCCACTGGTAACATCCAATCTAATTCATGTTCATGAGAGTAATTCTCAAATCCATATTTTATACGTTCTATCTCAAACCAACTATAACTCCATACGCCATGATAAAATTTACATGAAGAGGATTGATTAGCTTTAGCAAATAAAGGTTGTAATTTTAGAGCAACTTTTCTAGCTTTTAGTTGAAATCGTACATCAAATTTTCCCAAATCATGCAGAGTAATGAAGAATAATAGCCAAGCTCGAATTTGAGCTGGTTCAATTTTTATGGCATGCTGAAATGTTTGTTGTAAGGGGAAATCTTGTTGCCACCAACAATTTGCAACCGCAGCTACATCTAAACAGTGATAGGGTAACAAAT
>DAOUSR010000144.1 GCA_030627125.1 Thioploca sp. | reverse complement strand
ACTTCACGATCAAAATGTAACCATAACATCCCTCAGATTATTGCCCATGCTAAGAAAACTCAAACTGCTATCTCTGGAACTAAATATAATTTCAGAATAGATAAGCCTAAACCGGTATCTCCTGAGGAAGCACTTCAAGCTCGTAAGAAATTATTCGGCTTAGTAGGTCGATTTGATAATCCTAAAAAATTACCACCTCGTTAAGATTTTATGGGTTTCGTTGTAAGGTATTAATAATGCAAAAAAATATAACTCATCAAAATTTCACAGAAGAATCATTATGGAAGTAATACCTTTAAAATACGGCACAATGTTCAAACGAGCATTTGGCCAGCCTGATGTATTTTGTCAGTTTGCCAATGATATTCTTGGGATTAACATTAAGATTGATAAAGTCCATACCGAATATGAATATCCGAAACCAATCGGTTTTGTGAGAAGTAAATATGATCTATTTGCCGAAGATGTTGAACAGAGAATTATCGTGGAAATTCAACAGGTAAAAGCCGATGATTTCTTTGACCGTTTTTTGTATTATCATTTAATTAGCTTGGTCGAACAGGTTGGTGGTTATCAAGAATATGAATTTGAGCGAACTGTATACACAATAGTTGTTCTTACCAGTACTCCACGGGATGGTAGTGTTAATTTCAGTTGTGCAGTCAGTGATATGAACCCAATTGATGAGTTTGGAGAGACAGTTTCCGTATATCCACACCGTTTAGTATTTTTATGCCCCCGTCAAGTTAATGACAAAACTCCAAAAAAAGTACAAAAATGGTTGAATTTTATTGAAGATTCTTTGGATGGTGAGATGGATGAAACTAATTATCAAGAATCCTTGTTGCAGAAGATCATGAGGATAATTCATAAACAAAGCATAGACCCAACATTATTGTCAGAAATCAAAGATGAAGCAGCTTGGAATAAGGCTAAAAAACGTTTTGTGGCAGAGGGTAAGAAAGATGGTATCAGGGAAGGGATGGCAAAAGGTAGGGAAGAAGGTATAGAAAAAGGAATGGAAGAAGGAGTTTTAATGATGGCGAAAAATATGAAGGGGGCTAAAGTAGCCATAGAAACTATCATGGAGGTCACAGGATTGTCTATAGAGCAGATAGAAAGTTTATAATATTTTTTATAATCCTTTGAAAATGCAAAAAAAACGATTTAACCCTAAAAAAATAATTACTTGACAATTACATTGAATAGGGAATAGGATATCTCTTATGTGGGAACTAAATAATTCTTAAACATTTTTAAAACTTGCCAGAGGTTGTTACAGTAAGTGATGGCACAAAAAATCTAACTGCTACTTATGCTGGAGATACTAATTTCACTACCAGTACATCAACCGCAGAAACTCATGCTGTAGCTTCTTTAGGCGTAGTTATTACAAAATCTGGTAGCAATACTGATGTAACTGAAGGCAGTGGAAACGATACCTACACAATAAATCTGCTAACCGTGCCTTCTGGTAATGTTGAAATCACCATAACTCCTGATGCTCAAACGGATGTTGGAAATGGTGCGGGTGCTGCTAAAATACTTAACTTTACCACTGTATCACCTCAAACCGTAACAATAACGGCAAGTGATGATACTACGATTGAAAGCGATCATACTGGCACAATTGCCCACGCAATTACTGGAACTGTGAATGACACTGATTATCCAACGTCCATGAGTATTGCCAGTGTTATTGCTGATATTACTGACAACGATGCCGGAGTAATAATCACTCAAACTAATAGCAATGCAACTGAAGATGGTGCTACAGCTAGTGTTGAATGTAAAGCGGAATTTGATACAGCATCTAAAGTTGAACTAATTGCCAAAGCAGATTCTGGTTCCATATTTGACCGTTGGAGTGGCAAAGATTGTGATACAAAAATATTCCTAACCAGTAACCATACTTGTACCGCATATTTTAACTTAACGCCTCGTACTTTAACCGTTGATTATCCTGAAAATGGAGTAATTACCAGTTCACCAGCAGGCATTGACTGTGGCAACACTAGCCAAAAATGTAATTCTGAATTTGAAGGTCGTGCAGATATAAGCTTAATAGCCACTCCAGGTATAGATGGTGATATAAATGTTCCAATCACAATCATTGACAACGATATAGTTGATGGCAACCAAGAAGTTATCTTAAGTTTAGGTGCAACTGAAAACACTAGTTTGATAGACCCTGATACTTCAATATTGACTATTGTGGATGATGATAAACCAGATGTTCCAATGATAGAAATACCAGTTGATGAAATTGCAACTACTTCGATATCTGCTCCAACAACTAGCACTTGTGCATCAGCTAACGTCCTTAAAACAACTTGTAATTATGGTTGGAAGAATGCCGAAGATATTGTTATTGAAGAAAATGGCAATATAGGTTATGCAAATATAGTAACTGATATTAAAAATAACCAAGGTCGTATATCCAATTCTAATATAAGCGAAGATGTTCAAGTCACTGGTGGTATTTTAAGTGGTTATATCAATGGTGCGAATAAAGCTGGTGAAGTTGTCGGAACAGTTGCTGGTAAAATTACTAATAATAGTGAAGTTGAAGGTAGCTTTGCAGATGTTAAATTAGCTCCAAATACTCATATTATTGGCGGTATTTTGGAACAACGTATTATTGGTAACAGTGAACAACCGGCTATTTTGGAAAGCTTACTTATCAGGTCTAAGGCTATTATTTCCAACGTAATTATTGCTGATGATGTAGAATGGGAAGAAGGAGTTGTTTTTGGTGAAAATGTCAGCTTCTCTATCCATATAAACTACATGAAAACTCATAATATAGCTAAATTACCAGCATTAGGCAATCCTATATTTTTGAAAGGTAAAACAACATTTGCAAAATTCACTGGTGGAGCTTCAGAAAATGGTGATGTTTTCAAGCGAAAAAGAACTATCAAACGCAAATCTCTAGTTACAATCAAGAGTAATTTGTTAATTGACGTAAAACATATTGGTAAACAAGCTGATATATTGGTAGTTGCAATCCATGAAAGCAAGTTCTATATGCTCAATTCTGATGGAAAACCAGTTATTTGGAATGGCAATCTTGATGATTTAATAGCTTTCCAAAAACCAGAAAAGTTAGCTCCAGTTGAAGCAATTAATATTTGGGATGCTCCACTTGATATAACCGGTTCGGTAATCGTTTATGTTGGTTATCGACTTGCAGATGGTAAGATTGTTTACTCACCTGAAGACGTAATTGAAATGGATTTTACTGATTAGGTTAAGTTTTGTAGGCTGGGTTAGACGCACAGTCGTAACCCAAAAAAGTTTATTTCTCGTTCTCAACGTCCTCGTTCACTGCTATTAAGTTAAGGAAAGTTAGGGTAACCACAAGGGATTACCCCTACAAATCAATGTTTTATGTAGGGGCAATCCTTTATGGTTGCCCTTAATGGCAATGACCTAGTAGAGTGTGTTGCCCCACCAAAACATTAACCTGTACCAACAAATTACATAGTAAAAGTACGTTTATCCTTCGGAATACCAACCAAGATACCTTCTATTTTATTCCGAGTTTGATTGTTATCTAATTCACCGAAATGTACCCCAATACCAGCTGGACGTTGTCCTTGAGCTCCTTTAGGGTTAATCCATGCTATCTTACCTGCTACTGGAGTTTTTTCCCCATCTTGCAATAAAGTCAATAACAAAAATACCTCATCCCCTAATTTATAAGTCTTTTCGGTAGGATAAAACAATCCACCACGTTTCAAAAATGGCAAGTATGAATTATATAACCTAAGCTCATCTTGGATGTGCAATGTCAACATGTTATGTCTCATGCCACCCGGACGTTTTTTCTTTATCATAATTTCCTTTTCAGTTCAACCCAAGCAATCGCTATCGTTTCTAACAGTCCTTGTGGTTTAATATTAGCACTGCTAGTTAGTAGTTGATACGCTTCTTGCTGTAGATCTAATAATTTAAATAAGTGTTGTAAGTTTAAATATTTAGCAAAATTTTGTAAAGATTGAAGCTGATCTTGGTTAACCAAATACTGAGTTTGGCCAGTAGCAGAATAACGAATAATATCTGCCGTCCAACTCAATAACCATTTCAAGACTGATACAACTTCCATTTTAGCCCAACTTTCAGCAACTCTTACTGGGTCATTAGTTGACAATGTCATCAGACTATCAAATAATTCTTGACGTTTGGACATACTTTCAGCTAAATCTAATGCAGCTAAAGGAGCTTGAGCAGACAAATTAAGTAACAAAGCGGCCTGTTTCTGGTTACTTAACTGTTCAACTAACCAATTATGCGTTAAGCTTTTGTCTGGGCGGCTAAAATCCAATTTTTGACAACGACTACGAATTGTTGCAGTTAACACCATAGGTTTATGACTAATCAGCATAATCAAAGTAGCAGCTGATGGTTCTTCTAATAATTTTAGCAGACTATTAGCAGCATTACGATTCATCGCTTCGGCTGGATTGATAATTATAATTTGATAACGACCATATTTAGCAGTTAAAGCACAAAATTTAATCATACTGCGAATTTGATCAACCGTAATTTGCTTACCAGTATCAGCCGGTTGCACTGACAGCAAATCCGGATGAGTCTTAGCATTTAATAAATGACAAGGTTTACAAGTGCCGCAAGCTTGTTGTTGATCACAAAGTAAGGTTTCGGCTAAATTTTGAGCAAATAATCCTTTGCCCATACCTTGCGGCCCAGACAACAATAAAGCGTGTGGTAGATTATTCTTACGAGATAATGTTTGTTGCCATAATGACTCATGCCAAGGTAAGATTTTATTCATACTCACTATTTATCAACTCTGCAACCGAGAAATATCTGCCACTTGTAAAAATAATTGGCGTATTTTGTGTAAAAAAGCCAATCTATTATCACGCACAATAGGGTTTTTATCCATTACCATCACGTCATCAAAGAAAGTATCAATTACTTCCCGTAAACCAGCCAAATGTTGCAAAGCAGCTTGATAATCACCAGTTTTTAATAATGGAGCAATAGTTACACTGACATCCTCCATCGCATCATATAAACTTCTTTCAACTGTATCCTTAAAATACGTTGGATTTGGTGCCGCAGGAAATGCTTGGCCAGCTTTCTTCAAAATATTATGGATCCGTTTATTCGCACTAGCCAAACTCGCCATTTCTGGAAGTTCACGGAAAGCTTTAATAGCTTGAATTCTCTTATCAAAATCTAATGGTGAGGTTGGGCGACAAACCAGCACTGCTTCAATACTATCCAGAGGTATTAATTGCTCTTGATAATAATTGCGTAATCTTTCCAACACAAAATCAAACACTTTGCTATCCTTAGTCAATACATTGTATGGATAAGAGGCTTGAGCTTCCGTCAATAATTGCTGTAAATCCAATGGCAACCGACATTCAATCATAATTCGTAAAATACTTACAGCCGCTCGACGTAACCCAAACGGGTCTTTGTCCCCAGTCGGAATTTGGCCAATACCAAAAATACCCACCAAAGTATCTAACTTATCAGCAATAGACAATGCTTGACCTATGGTAGTTATTGGCAATTCAGCCCCAGCAAATCGTGGCATATATTGTTCTTGCAATGCAATAGCTACTTTGGCGGTTTCTTTATCCCAATTAGCATAATACTCTCCCATAGTTCCTTGTAATTCAGGGAATTCTCCAACCATATCAGTTACTAAATCACATTTAGCCAATTGCCCAGCTCGAATCCCTTGTAATTCTGCTGCTCCTAGCTGTTTAGTTATAGTACCGCACAAATGAGCAATCCGTTTAGATTTATCGTATAAACTACCCAATTTCTTTTGAAAAATAACGGTTTTTAATTGTTCTAATCGATTAATTAATGGAATAGCTCGATCTTGTTGCCAAAAGAAAGCAGCATCAGTTAAACGTGGCCGAATTACTCGTTCATTTCCAGCTTGCACCACTTCTGGTTGTTTGCTGGCAATATTACTTATCGCAATAAAATTGGGCATTAATTCCCCAACTTGATTTACCACTGGAAAGTACTTCTGATGACCTTGCATAGAAGCAATTAATGCCTCGGAGGGAACTTCGAGAAATTGCTTGGCAAAACTACCAGTTATAGCAGTCGGCCATTCCACTAAACCAGTGACTTCATTCAATAAAGCCTCTTCAATTATCGCTTTGCCATCTATATGAGCCGCCGCTTGGTTAACCAAAACTTTGATACGTTCACGGCGGTTAACAAAGTCTGGAATAACATACCCTGATTCTTCTAATAATTTAGCATAATCAGTTGGTTCGGATAAACTAATTGGCTCTGGATGATGAAACCGATGGCCTCTAGTTTCTCGCCCACTGTTAATTCCGAAAATTTCAGTTTCAATCAGCTCTGAGCCAAATAAAATTACCACCCAATGGACTGGCCGCACAAATTCAAATGGCAAATTACTCCATCGCATACGTTTCGGAATCGGCAACGCTGCCAATGCAGTTACTATTATTTTAGGAATAAGACTAACCGTAGGTTTACCAACTTGAATACTGCTATAAACTAAACGTTCACCAGTTTTATCCAAAGCCGAAATTTCTACTCCACAAGAACGAGCAAAACCTAATGCAGCTTTAGTTGGTTGGCCTGTATTATCAAATGCTGCGGCTACAGCTGGGCCGGTTCTGGTAATCTGTTGATCGGCTTGTTTAGTAATCAGTCCTTCTACTAATACCGCTAACCTACGTGGAGTTGCAAAAGGAGTTATCTTGTTATAATTTAACTGTTCTAATCCAGTTGCTATGGCCGCCGTAAATGCTTCCGAAAGATTTAACAAAGCTTTGGGCGGCAGCTCTTCGGTACCGATTTCAATTAATAAATTACGAGTTTCTGACATATTTAAACCTCACACATTGGAAAATTTAAAGATTCACGGCGATCATAATAGGCTTGAGCCACTGCTCTAGCTAAAGTTCGCACTCGTAAAATATACCGTTGTCTCTCCGTGACCGAGATAGCATGACGGGCATCTAATAAATTGAAGGTATGGGAAGTTTTAAGCATCATTTCGTAAGCTGGTAAAGGTAAATTTTTGGCAATTAGAGAGCTGCTTTCAGATTCATATAGTTCAAATAGGCGAAACAATTCATTAACCGGAGCATGTTCAAAATTATAAGTTGACATCTCGACTTCATTTTGGTGAAACACATCTCCATAGGTGATACGTCCTAATGGCCCGTCAGTCCAAACTAAATCAAATACGCTTTCCACTCCTTGTAAATACATAGCGATGCGTTCCAAACCGTAAGTAATTTCTCCAGTAACCGGCTTACATTCCAAACCACCAATTTGTTGAAAATAAGTAAATTGGGTAATTTCCATGCCATTTAGCCAAACTTCCCAACCTAGGCCCCAAGCTCCCAAACTTGGTGATTCCCAATTGTCTTCCACAAACCGAATATCATGGATCAATGGGTCAAGCCCTAACATTTGTAATGATTCTAAATATAAATCTTGTAACGCTAAGGGCGATGGCTTTATAACTACTTGATATTGATAATAATGTTGTAGTCGATTAGGATTTTCACCATAACGACCATCGGTAGGCCGGCGAGAAGGTTGCACATAAGCTGCACTCCAAGGTTCGGGGCCAATGGCTCGTAAAAAAGTTGCCGGATGAAAGGTTCCAGCTCCAACTTCCATATCGTAAGGTTGTAGCAAAACACAGCCTTGATTAGCCCAATATTCTTGCAGAGCTAAAATTAATCCTTGAAACGTTGAGGGTGATGACACGATTGCTCCTGTTATTCAGTTGATATTTATCTTGAAGTTCATTAAGAATTGCTATACTTACCCAATAATTCTGTAAGTATTCCATTAAATTTCACTGCTTGTACTGATTGGCGTAAACGTTGGTTCTTAACAATAGTTTGTAAATCTTGCATAGCTGTCTCAAAATTATCGTTTACCACTAAATAATCCCCTTCAGTATAATGGCTTAGTTCTTCAATAGCACCCTGTAAACGTTTTTCAATAATGTCATCACTATCAGTACCACGACCACGCAATCTTTCTTCCAAAATAATCAGGGAAGGCGGCAATATAAAAATACTAACTGTTGCTGGATTCAAGCGTTTAACTTGTTGCGCTCCCTGCCAATCAATTTCTAAAATTATATCAATCCCCAGATTCAGCTGTTCTGTCAACCATTCTTGAGAAGTTCCATAATAGTTGTCAAACACTTTAGCATGTTCTAAAAATAAGTTATTTTCTAACATTTGGCTAAAATTGGCTTTAGTTATAAAATTATAATTGATTCCATCGATTTCTCCAGATCGTGGTTTTCTAGTGGTATGAGATACTGAAACTTTAATATTATCAATATATTTTAATAATTGTTTGACTAAAGAAGTTTTGCCTGCACCAGAAGGAGCTGAAATGGTAAATAAGGTACTCATATTTTTCACTCAATATTTTGAATTTGTTCCCGCATAATACTATAAATTAACATCACCTCTTGTCATTTTACTGTTAAACTAAGCCCAACAAGTCGCCCTGCTGAACTCGTCTTCAAAACGGTACGTGAGACTTTCACCTCATACCGCTCCTCTCTATATAGTGTTGT
>DAOUSR010000178.1 GCA_030627125.1 Thioploca sp. | reverse complement strand
GTGCCTAAAGATGAAGACAATCCTCTGGTAGAACTGTATAAGACTCATGGAATTGAATTGAAGTTAAAAGATGAATATGGCTTAATCAAAGTTGATAATAATTTTGAAATTAAAACAATCAATGGGACTAAGTTGTATGATAAAAGATTAAAAATCCATTTAGAAATAAATGAAATTTTTACTAAATTTTGTCTAATCATATGTCTGTCAGGATTTGTAATAAATGCTGGGGCAGATATGCTTTATGCGGTTCAAGATAAAGGGCTTAATGATAGTCAGTTTTTTACTATTAATCCCTCAACTTTAGAAGTTACGCCATTATCTAAAGGTAATTATCCTGGTTATGATATTGAGGCTTTGGATGCACATCCTCAGACTAGTGTACTTTATGCTGCTTCTGGGGATGACGCAGTTAGGAATAAGGGTTATTTGTATACGGTTAATAGTCAATCTGGTAAGTTGACTTTAATTGGTGATACTGGTTTTGATGAGATAGAAGCTTTGTCTTTTCATCCGGTTGATAGTTCGTTGTGGGCTTGGGCTAAAGCTAGTTCTGGACGAGAGGGTGGTTTGGTCAAGATTCCTAATCCGCAGGTGCCGAGTAATAATACATTGTATCCGAATTCTATGCAGGTGGAGGCAATGACTTGGGATAATGAGGGTGAGTTTCTTTATGTGGCTGCGAATACTGAGTTGTTTGTGTATGATATTAATTCAGTTTTGGTAAATACCTGTAATTTGTCTGGGGAAACTGAGTCATTGGAGATTTTACCAGATGGTAGGTTGTTGGTTGGTATGCATGGTGAGTCTAATTTGTTGCCGTATAAGGTGGTTAATGCACAAACTTGTCAGATTGAGGATGGTGGCAGTATTGCTACTGGTTTTGATGATGTGGAGGGGATTGCTTGGAATAATATCCCTGCTCCTACGATTGATTTAGATCATGGGATACACGATACTATCATCATTGAAGCCGGTTCTAAGAAATATACTGGATTTACATTAGATTTAGACATGCATGAAGATTATGATTATCTGGTTACTTTTGAGCAGTCTGTGGTTCCTGAAGGTGGAATTAGTCTTTTTCATAGATATTCTTCTAGTGGTAATGTATTTTATAATTCCTCTAATTCTCTTATTACTGAACGTATTGATGCTTTTGTGCCAGGGATTTATAAAGTAACTAGTAAAGTTAATGTTGTGGGAACTGGAGTTTCGGATGAACACGTTTTGACAGTTAGAGTTGTAGAACCTGGTTGGGATGGGGATTTATCTATTGCACCACCTAGTATGAATCCAAGTGCAGTTAATCCTGATGTATCAACTGTAGAAGTTACTTTTACTGATAGAATATTTGGTACAGAAAATCCACCAGAATTGTTGACATTAGAAGAAGTTGACGAAAATGGCTCTTCAGTAAAAACCTTAGGCCAATTAAATGATGCTGGTAACAATGGAGATGATACAGCTGGTGATTATGTTTACTCAGGAGTATTTACTATATCTAGCGATACTGAAGGGAAAAAGAACTATCAAACTACAGGTATTCACAATGGAGAATTAATAATTTCTGAGATTGATTTTTTTACGGTAACAAGATTTCCAATTGGTCCTCCATCTGCTGAATTATTTACTACTGAATATTCATTTATTAGCCCTGATACCGATCAAAGAATTTATTTAGATAAACTAATAGTAGCTTTTGTCGAAGGAATAACTCCAGAAAGGATTGAAGAAATTGTAGCTGCTGAAAATGTAACTATTGTTGGTTCTAACCCAACACTTGGTTCATTTTATTTACAAATAAATAGTGATAAAACTGTGCAATTATTTCGAGAAATTATACTGGCATTTAACGCCTATTCAGAGATAAAGTATATTGATATTGCGGTTAAACCATCAATTTCTGGATATCCAGATGACCTTGAATCTTATGCAAATACATTGAAAGACCTACAGCATGGACTCACTACTGGAGAATTAAGACCTAATTTAGCAATGGTGCGTGCTGACGAAACATGGTTAATTGCTACAGGTACAGCACCAATTACTTTTATTGATACTGGAATGGATATTACCCATCCTGATTTTGGCAATAGAGTAACTAAAGAAAAAGACTATTACAGTACAGTTGAATCATTTGATTCATCTAAAAATGCTCATGGTACACATGTCGCAGGAATTGCAGCAGCTTCTATAAATAATAGTATTGGTATAGCTGGTATTTCTCCTGGTAGTAAAATAATAGCCATTAAAGGATTAGCGAGTAGTCAAAATGGCTATTTCTTACCTGATGCAATAACATATGCAGCAAAAATTAAAGAATCTAATATTATCAATATTAGTGCTGGTGTTTATTCTGATAGTAAACTCAAAGATGAATCAGGTGAAGAATTAAGTGATGCAGATAAATTAAAGTGGTTCGCTAGCTTAAAAGCAGCTGTACAATATGCTGCTAATAATAAGAAGAAATTAATAGTGACTGCTGCTGCTAATCTTGCAAAAAATATACATATAAAGATGAAAATGGTAATGAGCATGAATATGGAGAGGGTAAATTTAAATTTGAAACAAGTAAAAAACGTTATCCTTGTGCTTATGATTCCGAATCCGAAGAAGATTTAGCAATACTTTGTGTTGGTAATTCTACTGTTAAATATGTAGACGATACACGTTACAGAACTGAAAATATTGATGGCCGTGTATGTTCTTCTACTATTTCTGATCAACGTTCATGTGACAGTAATTTTGGTGACTGGGTAAATATTGCAGCTCCTGGAGATCATGTTATGTCAACGATCAGTGATACAGCTATAAAGTATTACGATGGTTTATATAAAATATATGACTACAAAGATAACTTAAAAGGAGGACTTTTTGAAAATGATGTCACAATAAACAATTATGGAATTTTATCTGGAACCAGTATGTCTACTCCATTAGTTTCTGGGGCTGCAGCAATTTTAAAAACAATACATACTAAGTGGGAACCATTAGATATTATGCATAGGCTTACGCAGACAGCAGTTCTTTTAGACCCAGCATTACAAATAGGCAACCGACTTGATATATTTGAAGCAGTGTTCAACGGTAGCTTTGAGACTGGTGATTTATCAGAATGGACAGTGGATGGTGCTTGTTTAGCAATTCAAAAATTAGGGCCAATTACACCAACTCATCGTGACTATATGGCTATTTGTGGCTCTGGGCCTGACTATAATAAGATTACTTCTTTGAGCAAAGTATTAAAAATACAACCAGGTGTAACAACTCTTCCCATTAGTATGGATTTTAACTTTGTTACTGAAGAATATCCTGAATATGTAAATGCTGGTTATAATGATTCTGTTAGTATAACACTTAAAGATGATACAGGTAATGAAATATTTACAACTGTTCTTGCTAGTGTGGATGGTTCTGCATTTTGCCCAAATATAATAACAGAAGACCTAGCTCCCGGTAATGGTGATATAACAGCTGGACAAACTGGTTGGAAAACTGTTGGAGCAGTATTTAATATACCTGATACTGGCGGAGTTTATCAAATTGATATATCCTTCGATATAAAAACTGATGGAGATGATGATGCTTATGATTCTGGGATATTAATTGACCATATTCAATTAGAATATGCACTAGATGAAAATCCAAGATGTGGCGATGAGTAAAATATGTTAAAGGATTATCTTTAAATAACATGGAAGTTTAAGTATAATCAACATTTTCTTAAAAACAATTTAATTATCCAATTTAAAGAAAAGGAATAATAATGAAAACCCTTATCAAATTATTTATATGCTTATTAATTCCCATAAACACCTGGGCTATATTAGACATTCAACCAAATAGTAATGTACCTTTTTTTATCTCTGATGATAACCTCTATTCAGTTGATAGTCAGATTGGGGATTTAACTCAAATAGGAATCAATAATTTTAATGATATAAAGTACCTATCTTTTCGTCCAGATGGAAGTCTATGGGGTTGGTCAGACAAAGGATTGCTTAAAGTTGATATCCAAACTGGTAAGCGTGAATTAATATTACCTGCAAAAATCCCATTAGCAGGAATGGCCTGGAAAGATGATAAACTCTATGGAGCAATAGGTTCCAGTTTGTGGAGTTACGATGGTAAAAATGTCAAACAAATTTGTGATTTATCTCAATATACTGCTTCTTTGGAAATAGTTTCTAAAGATACAATACTGATAGAAAATAATGGTGTAAAAATTCTACAATATTTTGATACTATTGATATAAGTAAATGTAGATTACAAACTATATCTAAATCATATATTTCATTAGAACAAAAAAGTAAAATTATAACCATTGTTAAAGGCACTTCTCGTAAAATAGCTTTTGCAGTTAATTCATATAACCATGACAAAATTAATTATAAAATTAGTTTTAAACAGGACAAAACCCCAAAATCAGGAATAAAAATTATCAGTGATCATCCAAATTGGGGCTGGTCAATTAAAGGTGGGGTAAGTAAAATCAGTAGCACTTTTATGGTAAATCAGGTTATATATGGTTTAGAAAAAGGTAAATATACAATTGTTAATACTATTTCTGCTCATGATACTGGCGAATCACATAGTAAAAAACTGATAGTTATGGTAGTTGAGCCTGACCCAACAGATGAATTGTATATTGTATCACCAAGCATGCGTCCAAGTTCAATTAATCTTGATATACCATCTATAGAGGTTAACTTTGGGAATGGAATACTTGGTACAGATAATCCACCAGAATTATTAACATTAGAGCAAGTGAATGAAAATGGTTCTGTAATAAAAATTTTAGGTAAATTAAATGATGCTGGTATTAACGGTGATGATACAGTTGGTGATTATGTCTATTCAGGAATATTTAATATAACTAGTGATATTGAAGGGAAAAAGAACTATCGAGCCACAGCTATTTTTAATGGAGAATTAGTTGTCTCAGATACTGATGTTTTCACAGTAACAAGATTTCCAATTGGTCCTCCATCTGCTGACTCATTTACAGATGAATATTCATTTATTAGTCCTGATACCGGCCAAAAAATTTATTTAGATAAACTGATAGTTGCTTTTGTAGAAGGCACTTCACCAGAACGAATTGAAGAGATTGTAGCTGCCGAAAATGCAACAGTTATTGGTTCTAACCAAATACTTGGCTCATTTCATTTGCAAATAAACAGTGATAAAACCCTAGAATTATTAAACAAAATCATAGCCTCTTTTAATAGTTATCCTGGGATAGAATATATAGATATTGCAGTTCAACCTACATTTTGATTTTTGTTAACTTGAATGAAAAACCTTATCAAATTATTTATATGTTTATTAATCCCCATAAACACCTGGGCTATATTAGACATTCAACCAAATAGTAACGTACCTTTTGTTATCTCTGACGATAATCTCTATTCAATTGATAATCAGACTGAAGATTTAGCTCAAATAGGTACAGATAGCTTTAATGATATAAAATATCTATCTTTCCATTCAGATGGTAGTTTATGGGGTTGGTCAGACAAAGGACTGATAAAAATAGATGTACAAACTGGCAAGCGTGAATTAATATTACCAGCGACAATTCCACTAGCAGGAATGGCATGGAAAAATGATAAACTTTATAACAACCGTAAAACTCCCAATTGTAATGATTTTTATTTGGATAATAAGCACTTTGCAATTGAAAAAGATTTTGCTAACAATTATAAAATGATAACTGATAATTCAGAACATAAATATTTTACAACAAAAGAGGAACTTTTTAATTTTGTGCGTTCTTTAGGTAAATCTGAAATATCATTTAATCCCTTTGTAACTGAATTATTTAAATATAAAATTGTTCCTAATAGTATAAAAAAAGCTAAATTAACGCATCTAAAAAAACTCGGATTAAAAGTAAAAAATTCTGAACTAGATGAATGGAAACATAGAGTAATAATAGGTGAGATAGAAAAAGCCTATAATTTTGGTAATGGTTGGATTACTGTAACCACCCAAAATCATAAATATGAACTGTTTACTAGATTAGTTTCTATACAAAATAAGATTATTGGTACTCCGAAAATTAATGAGCATACTTTTAACTTATATCTAAACAGTTGCGTTTATTGTGATGGAACTGGTGTAAAACAAGTTTATGATAAAAATCTTATTATTAAAAATGAAAACCAATCTATTTTAGATAAAGATTTCCTGCAATTTTCCCTAAAATTACAACTTAAAAATGTTATTACAAAATTTGCAAAAGAAGGTTTATTTGATTTCACGAAACCTTTTAACCAGCTTAGTGAAAAAGAGAAAAATATATTTTTATTTGGATTTAGAGAATACAAATTTCTAAAACCAAAAGGCAAGGTTACAACATTATCTGACTATATCCAGTGGCAAGGTTTATATTTCTATATATATCAGAATTTAGAAAAAATAGATATGGAAATGAAAATAAGAGATTCTAAACATAGTCAAATTT
>DAOUSR010000070.1 GCA_030627125.1 Thioploca sp. | reverse complement strand
TATATACCGCCCCCAACCAAACGACCGCCGCTGCCCAATTCCCACATACTGCCCCAATACCCAATACAACCACTGCTCTTTCGGCATATCCTCAGTATCA
The DNA here is from genome assembly GCA_030627125.1 of Thioploca sp. Lineage (GTDB taxonomy): Bacteria > Pseudomonadota > Gammaproteobacteria > Beggiatoales > Beggiatoaceae > DRQV01. The sequence continues at coordinate 15,258 of DAOUSR010000070.1, read as the reverse complement.
AACACCATCCGCCCCAACAAACCGCCCATTGGCTTTTCCAAACCTTTTTCATTGTAATAACTATAATCAATCCAAAACACATCAGCCATTTCCAACCTTTTACTATCATCCGTAATTCTACGTGGCACATTATCCACTCGATGCCGTAACAATTCCGCCAACCCATCATAAATTCGGTCATTAAACAAAGCAAAATCCACCTGTGAACGGTGGCGACAATAACGATTTTCTTGTTTTTTCTTATCTTTCAATTGCATTGGCAAAGTCAACCGCACTGGCGATAACCAACTAACCCAACATTGCTCATGCTCAAGCCAAATATTGGTTTCCTGTTGCAAAGTTTCCAAACTATATGGATTAAGTTGGTCAACTGTTTTAATCGGTTCCTGAGTGAACAAGTCCTGAGCCTGATGAAAAACTAAATTATCCCGAAATGGCATTTTTTCATCCCGGATTTTTACATTATTTGGAAGTTGGAATAAACAATTTAAAATATGTTGCAACAAATCTTCCCCACCATTCAACGTAAACAACGTAAAACGGTAAAAATCCCCTTCTTTATAAGAGACATGACCATTTTCTGGAGCATCTAAAGTGATATAACGTTCATAGTTCTGCACCTCACCAATTAAATGTCGCAACCAAGCAGTGAGAGCGAGATTATGGAATAATTTTGGATTGGATGAAGCGGTGAATTGAAGGGTTATAGTTACTGCACGTATTGGCAGGAAGTATTTTAGTGGGAGCATGGGTTTTTAATTCTTAATTAACTTCAAAATTTCTAAAACTGATTATTATGTGAGTTGCCATAGTGTAACATGATACAACAGTTGAAAATAATAATTATATTTTTACAATACCTTCGCCAATGCTAAAATTTTCTTCACCCTATCAATTTTTGGTTTTTGCTTCTTTTTACTTGGGTTTTTCCACTTATCAATTTTTTCATAAAAAGCTTGCAACTGCATAGCAATTTTTTTAGCATTTTCAGGTTCAGCAGCTTCCATTTTATCAAGCCAACCACCAGCTTTTGTCTCAGCTTCACTTTGATTGACTTCAGATAAACTTAAATAAACATCCTTTTCTAAATCAGATAGTTTACTCAATTTGTCTTCTTTATCAACAGTTTCTTTTTTAGCAACTTCTTTTTCTTCAAACTGTTGTAATATACCTTGTTCTTCATCTGATTTTCTATCCAAATGCCCATAACCAGCCGCAGTTTTAGCACCAGCTCCTAACCATTGCAAAGCTTGAACTAATTCTCGTAATGCCTCCCTTGCTTCAGAATCATTCTTTTTATCACGAGCCGCCACTGTTACCAAAAACTTAGCATCTTTTACTGCTAAAAATTGCACTGGAACTGGTTCATGCCAATCTGCTGGAATACGTTCAGGTTGAGTTTTTATATTGCTAATATCATTACCTTCAGCATACCATTTGCCATAATGCGGAGTCATAATATCAGGGATTAATTTTACTGGTTCAATAGGAACTGCATCAAAGAAAATTAATTGTCCAGCTTGGTCTTTATCGTCTTTTTCTTCTCCCTCATTGTCCCATCTTTCTCCCTTAACCATTCCAAACCATTTTTGTCGCCGCTTATGTCGTTGTTCACGCCGTTGTTTATCGTCCAAATTTTCATCTTCATTCCAACCACCTTCTACCCAAGCTCGCAACAAACCTTTTATTGAACTACCAGCTAAATACGGCACACCTAAAGTATGATGCCAACTCATTCCATTTTCCACTGGATGCGGCAATCCCATACCAGTTACAAAATTCCAATTAGTTTCACAGATTGCAAAATCTTCAGGATGTAATTCTTGTTTATTTTTCAGAGTTTTAATTAAATTTAGACTACGATTTTTATAATTTGCAAGTGCTTCTTCATTGCTACATGTTCTATTTGCAACTAAACTAATCCATTTTCTTTTTCCTTCTTCTTGTTCAAGATGATTTTTTTAATTTGCCAATTTTCATCATATTGGTTAAAAAAACGAGTAAACCATAAACCCAAATGACCCTTATTAGGTGCTGAGTTATCTGCTTGATTATTCTGATACAATGGTGTTGTCATTAGTTTTTTCTCCTTCTGTACTTTCTTCCATCATAAAAGCAGTAGCAAATTTTTTTACCCAATCCATAAACACCATTGCTTCCGCTTGAGCTGTGATATAAGCGTGCATATCCTTTTGAGTAATTCCATCTAATAAATCCATTCCCAAAAAAGGCTGCCCTTCTTCACTTAACCAATCAGAAAGCAATTTATAAATTAAATAATAGTCTTTTTTCTCTTTTCCTTTGCTTCTGTAAAAAGCAGCAGCTTGTCCTAAACCATTAGCATGAATCATAAAAGGAAAAGCAGAAACATGACTTTTATATTCACCACATTGCTTTTTATCTAAACGTCTTTTTGCACATTCAACTCCTGCCAAAGCAAAAGCTGCCCGTTGTTGTTGCATCGTTTGCATCATTTATCTCCTTCAATAATTTTAACTTTGCACCAACCCATACCGACAGTTTCATTACCACCAATTTGCAAGTAAGGATGGTCAGAAAATAAATCTTTAATAGATTGTAAAATATCGCTATTTTCTTTTTTGCTTTCTTTTTTACGAGATTTAAAAGCTACTACAGTGGTATAAAGCAAGGAATCCGCAGATAAAGTTTCCTCATACCATAAAGCACCGGGTTCAACAGTTTTAGTTCCATCCTTCTTCATTTTAATATGAGCATTCACTGGTGTAGCAAAACGAGCTAAATGAGAAAAAATATCATTGTTTACTATAACTAATTGTTCTTTTAAATTATCAATATCTGATAATAGACCAATATGCCTTATAATGCTTTCTAAATTTTTATTTTCAGTTTCAAATCGAAATTCTTCTAAAAACAAATTATCTGTTGATTTATTGGTCATAAAAGCTTGATTATCATTTGGTTTAAATGTTTCAGTTAAGAAACTTTCCTTAAATCCTAATCTCTGACAATCTCTTTGCAATCGTTCTAATAAAGCTGGACAAGTTACCCACTTAAAATATCCAGTCAAAGAACGAACTGGCAACAATAATAATTTAGCATCACTAATAGCTACAGAACCAGCATGTTCATTACCTTCTTCTGGACCAAATACTTCATTTACCCAATCCTCTTTCTTATCTTTTACATAATCACTGGCCAACATCCGCATTGCACCTTTAACCGCAGAACCATAAACACAAGGCCAATCCGTATGTGATTCTCTTTGGATAGGCAAATCAATTACCCCAGTCATTTACCCAGTTCCAGCATGTAAAGATGTTTCCGTAAATAAACTTAATATTGCTTGTTTCATATTTTATATCTCCATTTTCCAACCGCTAATTCTCCACGCCCTAATGCAGTATCTTTACCAATTTTTTTACCGTGCAAAGTTGTTGGATCGCCTTTTATAACTTCACAAAACCAAACACTTCCTGCTGGAACTAAACCAATAACAGGTCTTGATTGTCCTTTAACCAAATCCCAACCACCTTCTCGAATTGATTTACCCAATACAGCACTAACTATTTTTAGTTTGACTCCCTTAATTTCTCCTTGCCAAAAACTTTCATCTTTTATGAAACTTTCGTTTGGTAGCCAACTTTTCTCTAAATCAGCAGCAGTAAGTAAAGTTAAAAAAATATGTTTTTCATCCTTTAAAACCGAGGTTTCTAGTTTATTGCTTTCTATATTAGTTGATACTTCAGCCAAACGTCCTTCACCACCAAAATTAATTAAATCTCCTGATTTCGGATGATATTGCTCTTTAATACCATCAACTAGCATCCCTATTTTTAAAATTATATCAGAATGAATGCGAATATGTTGTGTTTGATATAATTGATGTTCTTTAATAATCCGAGTATTTGTATCTAATGCAATACCAACTCTATTTTCAATTTCAAATAAGTCTTTATTATATATTATTTTTTCTGGAAAATTACCAGATAATACTCGTTCAAAATCTCTTTTATTTAACCAAGCATCTTCTATTGGTTTAGCTCCTTCCAATTCCTCAGATTTTTCTGGTAAACGCACTGTCCCCAAATCACATTCAACTAATTCGCCGGGAATTAAATTTACAAACTTTTCTATTTCTTTTTTCTTACCAGTTGTTTTGGATTTAAGTTTACTTTTCACTTCACCTTTCAAAATATTTAATGGCACTGGATAAAGGCGTTCTAATTGTTTTTCATTCTGTTTTTCGTTATAAAGTAAATAAGGGCCAGTTAATTGTAATTTACCTAAATCATCAGAATAACCAATTTCCTTGGTTAATGGATGATTAGCATGAAAGTCTTTCCAATCTATCCCATAATTTCTACCAATTAAATGCCGAATTGCTCCAGCAACTGTACGAGCAGGTGGTGGCAAAAGTATTGTTTCAAGTTGTGTAGCACCAACAGAATCAAATGGCCTAGCTTCTTTAAAAAACCAAGTATCCAGTTGAGAAAAACACCATTGTTTAATCATTTTTCTCTACTCCTTTGTTAACCAGAAAACGAATTAGCAATGCACCATCTACATATATTTTTCTATTTTCATCTTGCCATTTTTTTATATCAGGTTCATCAATATCACGTTTATACCTTCGACATTGTTCTAATAAATCACGGACTTCTTTTTCAGCAATAGTTTCTAAATTAAGTTTTTTATTATTTCCGGCATTTATGTAATCTACCATCAATAATTTACATTGTTGGTCTTCATCTAATATTGGCTGCTCCCCTTTAGCTGGATTTAAAAACTCAAACCGTTCTCTAATTTTATAAAAGAAGTTATTGGTAAAACCAGATTCTTTTTCATCATGAATACGGAATGTATCTGCAATCTCTTCCAAAATTAATTTATCTCCATTCAAAGCACATTCCCAAGGCATAGCCCATTGAACAGCAGTTCCTCCCGGCTTCCAAACTCGCACTGCTACAGAATCTCGTCCACAACCATCTTTAGCTACATTGTCTAATAATCTATGAGCATCTCGTAACATTTTAGTCAATGGAGTTTTCATATGAGCAAACTCAACTGCTGCCGAAATAGTGGAATTTTTAATCTCTTTATTATTAGTAGCTTGAAAACATTTTTGATAAAATACACGGATTTGGATTGCACAATTAAATACATTTTCTACTGGCAAAACTGCTAATACGTCATCACCACCTGCATAAATTAAAAAGCCACTATTTTTAGAAACGATAGTAGATACTAACTTGGTAAATTGTTCTAAAGCTTGAGAAATTAGTTGTTGATTATTTGGATTACCCATTTTAGAACCCAAAGAATCACCATCCATCATTAAAATTGCATAGAATGGCGAGGGCGATTCTTTAATAATGTCTATTATAGAATTTAATTTATCTATCATAGATTCAAGTATATTTATCTTAGATATTAATTCATCTATCGCAGGTTGTGGAGATTTTTCCTTCTCTAATTTATCTTTATTCCTTTGTAATTTATTAATATAATTATGTAATTCATTTACAAAAAAAACTTGTCCATCTAAAGAAATTAAATCTTGTAACTCATTATCAGCTGCCTGTTTAATACAATGGATATTTGTATACCATTCTCCTTTTTCTACAATACCTTTTTCGATAGCTTCTTTGGCGACTTCAATGAAAGAATATAATTTTTCCTTATCCTCTATTTCAATAACCTTTTCCAACCAACGCACTACAGCCATATAAGAAATAGACGGAATTTTATTTTCTACTTCCCAGCCCATTGCTTGAATAAGATTTTTATCATCTGATATTTGTTTTTTATAACGATTACAACTCTTTTCTGCTTTTGGATCATTAGGCTTATTTAGTTTACGAAAATGTCGAGCAAAACGCCGTTTAACAAAAGCAATAGCACATAAATGTTCACCTTCTCTTAAATCTAAACCAGTTTTTTCACAAATTGGTTGCCAAAAAATTTCTATTTTTTCGGAATCTGGTTTTAATACTCCAGAAAGTTCTTGCCAACCAGACATCATCATACATTTTATTCCCGGTTCTTCAGTAGTAAAATGATTTCGCCAGTTTTTCCTACGATCTAATAAATCAGAATCCTCATCATCTTCAGTTAATATCCAACTTATTTCCCAAAAACTCTCAATTTGCCTATCCCAAATTTGTTTTTTAATATCAGTCTTTTTAAGAAGTTCAGCTAAATCTTTATCCCAAACTAAATCAGCTAATTCTTTCCATGCTTTGTTAATATTTTTGACTACATATTTTGGATCAAAATCATCATTTACTTTAGCTTTAAAACGATTAGGAATACCACCTTGACGAGGTTTTTCTCCAGAACCATTACCTTCTATCCAATTAAGATAGTTTTCATCAGCTTTAGGGAATATAATTTTTCCACCTTGTTTTTTAACAGATAGCATTGCAACACCAGATAGCCATGACAATAAAAACGAACCTGCCCAAAAATCACGGGTACGGCGTGCTTGAGATACGAAACTTTGGACTGGGCCTATTGTGAAGTGAAAGTATTGCATATTAAGTTATCTTTTTAAGTTTTTGAACAAGATACACAGATTAAAAGATTTACAAGATTATAAATTATAATTAAGCATAGTTTTAATCTTGTTTATCCTTTAATCCGTTAAATCTTGTTCAAAAGTTGTGTTGCAGGTTGATAAAAATTTGTTAAATTATGTTGAGGATAGTCAGGATGAAATTCAGCTGGTAAGTATAAAACTCCAGTTACAAACTTACCATCTTTCAATGGATGAACATGAAAAATCAAAGGACTAGAACGCCGATCTTTTTGATTACCTATTCCTTTTAATGGTAATCCTAAAGGAATTCTATCATCTAAATCAATTTTACTACGTTCTTTTTTATATCTATTTCCAGCTTTTTCATGGCTATTTTTTGCATCATCTGTTTCAGAACTTTGAATAATTTCAAAACAAGCATGTTGACTAAAAGCAGTGTATGGTGGAAAATCAATAGTTTGGTAATTACTTAATAAATTATGAATCTTATTTTTATATTCATTTAAATTAAGATAATCATATTTATTTTCAGTATCGTTCAATTTTAAAAAAACTAAACTAACTGAACCAAACCCATTCCGAACTCGACTATCTAAACCACCAAATAATCCAAATATTTCTAAGGTTTCTTTTAAAGATTCAATATCATCATTTAAATTAGTATTTTTAGGTTTAAAGGCTAGAGAGATAGTAAATTTATTATTTATTTCCGTTATTGCTGTGCGATGTTGTTGTCCCATTTCTGTCAAACCAAACCCTAAGTAACTACTACCAATATCATGTCTTGTTGGCCAACTATCATTAGGAGTTATTTTAGGTTGTTGATTAACCTGCAACAAAAAAGTCCCTTGTCCTCCACCATCATCAGTTGCAGCTGAACCAAATAAGCGACTTTCTTTCTCATGTAATTCTTTTAAAGAATCAACATTTTTCCAATTCAACGCTCGCCACCAAAACCGCAATGCACACTTAATAGATGGTGGACGTAAAGAAGTAGCATTTCCATCTGTATCACCAATAAACATCGGAGTTACAATTTGATAAGTTGCTTCGATAATTTTCATATTTATCAAAAATCTTCAAATGGTTTATTTAAAAAAGCTAAGGTAAATTGATATTCCTGTTTGCGTACAATGGCAAATACAATGTCTTCAGAAACATTCATATATTCGTGAACAACTGTATTCCTAAAACCAATAGTTTTATCCCATTGTCTTTTTTCAATTTCACTAATAAGGTTAAGTTGTTGTAATAACTGAAATACATCGTAAGCCGAAACTGGAATAACTTGTTGTTTTATTTTTAATAAATGTTTAGCTTTGCCAATGGCATTTTCAATCAACACTTGTAACGCATGGATAATTCCTAGTTTTTCCATGTTAGAAAAGTGTTCTCCCATTTCCAATCTTTGTCTTGCTTCATCCAAAACACCTTGATGCAAACGACACATCTTTTCTGTTTCAGCTTGATAAAGTTCTATTTTCATGCTGTAATCGCCAATAAAAGTCTGCTTCTAAAGACCAAACTCGTTTATAAAATAAAAATAATTCCAGTAAATCATCACCTTTTAACACAATATTATCTGCCACTATTGAAGACATTAATGATAATGAAGCAGTTTGTAAATCAATTACATCTATTTTGTCAATTATCAGTAATTTAGCTAATTGTTGCCGCAACTGTTCTTTTTGGATAAAACGTTCATTTATTGAAGAATTATTAAACCAAATTGCAAAATCCCAGTCACTTTGTGGATGGATTATTCCATTAACCCTACTTCCAAAAAGTAAAGCAAAAGTAATGTATGATTGTTGAGCAAAAAAATCATTTAATAATTTGTTTGAAGACTTATCCAAGTAAAATATTCCCTACTTTAGTTAATTATAAAAAATATCCAAGAAAGTCCCACAATTAGAGGAAATACAAACAATACCCACATTTGTCTAAATCTGATTGGATGCTTTTTTACTTTCAGTTCAAAATTGATACCGCATTCTACAAAGATTTTTCTGACTTCAAGATCAAGTTCATTTACTGTTTCACCATGTCTTTTCATAGATTGACGATCTTCAAATCCTATCAAAAACCAAAGTATAGCTATTACCATTCCTATGATTGGTACAATTGAGGCAAAATTTGCAGGTAATGTTTCTAAATGAGTAAAAAAGAAACCAAATATTGCCAATTCTAACGTAAGAAACCAGTTAAAGCGATTCCAAATTCTACTCGAATATTCCGTCAATGCTAACATTCGTACTTCATAATAATGTACAAGTTCTGCTAATTGTTCCATATTTATCCTGATTATTCAATTAAATCGCCAACTGAATATTTATCACCATGTGAGATAGCAATAACATATTTTGCTAATTTTGGATCATAACAGGCAATTGCTTGATATAAATGACCTAATTTATGAACAAACACCATAGCCACTGGCAGAGTAGCCGGTCCATTAATTTTTATAATCTCGCCACCAGCAATATCACCATTTTCAATAAGTTGCTTAAGACGTTGTTCTACATCTTTAACTATTTCATCATTTTGGGCTGGTCTGCCAAACCCGATTTTTAATTTATTATCTTTTTCTACTTCAATATAAAAAGTTGTCATATCTTTTATTATCCAATCCTTATGATCTTCCATTTGTACTAAAAGTTGAGCAAGTTGTCTTACTGTTGGACGATCCTGTATAGAAAGATCGCCACGTTTAAGATAATGAATAGAACCATGACAGATGCCGCTCTCGCAAAATGTTAGTTCTTTATCTGTTGTTCCTTTATGATTACTGTGTAATTCAGCAATTATTTGCAGATTTATTAGTTTAGAAAATTCTCGCCATGCAGGTAGTTCATTTAAATCACCAGCCAATAAAACTATATGGGTAGCATGTTTGCAAATAATCTCATTTTCTTTGCTAATTTGTCCACCAATATCTATTAATGTCAAAGGTTCTTTACAATTTTCAACTCCTTTAGCTACATGTTCAGCAAACTCATAAGTAAAACCTTTTTTGTGATCTTTTTTCAGTTCATTAGCATTTTCTACATTATTATGTACAGCTTCTTGAAACCAAGCTCCTTCACCATCAGGACATGCGGTTATAACATATGGATAGGGAACATTTGGTATAGCTTTAATTGCTTGTTTAAGACCTTCTCTCAAGCATGACTTGCCTGAATGTGGTGGGCCGCCTAGAACTATTTTCATATTATTTATTAATATTTTACATGAGAATTAAGATTTAAATCCGAAGTCTATTATTATATATATAAAGTAGTCAAGATAGTTTTATGAATTGTTAAACGGTAAGATTATGAGTTTACAAAATGTAAAACGATGGTTATGAAATAGGCATAAAAAAAGCCCAAAGTCTATATGACAAGGAGCTTTATAATTTAAACGGTTTCCATGTTGTTTGAACAAGATTATCAAAACAACCAAAATTATACAATATATTTATATCGAATTTCGTCAAGAATTAAGTATTTATAATTAAAAATTGCTATATTTTATGGAATATTTTTATAAATCACTATGCCAATGAAGTTTAGTGTCATTACCACCGCCAAATAATTGATTAATCAACACATCCACTATTAAGCCATATCAATAAATAATTTGTGTTAGAATATGATTAGCATCAAATTGATTCTTATGAATTATCTGAAATACCTTAAATCAAATAATATGGAGAATATTTCGTGAAACTTACTTATTGGTTGTTTATTAGTTTATTTGTCACTTTGTCTGTTCAAGCAGCAGATGATATCCCATTATCTGAGGTAACAACACCATCTGAGGTAGTAGTAACAACACCAATTCCTAATGAAGCAGTGGAGCATGGTAAAGAATTACATAACCCTGAATGTGTAACGTCTTGTCATTCTCCAAAGTCTTATATTAGTGAAAATCGAAAAGTAAAAGATTTTGCCCATCTAAATACTTTTGTCCAAATGTGTGCAACGAACCTAGATAAATCTTGGTTTGAAGAAGATGTAGCAGATGTTGCTAATTATTTGAATACAGAATATTATAAATTTCCTGTAGAATAACTTGACAGTTTGCTGGGTTACGACTGCGTCTAACCCAGCCTACGTTTAATATATTGATTATTTTTTACAAGACCACAAGAATTTATCTCTACCAATCAATGAATCATTCTGTGTAACTTCAATTATTAATATTCAAATAACCATATAAGATTATAATTACATGAAAATAAAATGGTTTTTACTTATTACACCAGCTATATTAAGCTTAATACTATTACAATCTTATTTTTGGGTGCCTAAATATGAGACACAAACTGAAGGGAATCCAGAGCGGGTATGGAAGTTTATCATTGCTTCTATTGGTGATGCTAAAATTTTAAACCCTATTCTTAATGCTGATACTTCGAGCAGTCAAATTGTCAGCTTAGTATTTGAAGGCTTACTAGATTATGATGAAGAGTTTAAATTAAGGGGGAGGCTTGCTACTGATTGGAATATTACCGAAATGGCTTATCTTATCATTGACAATGAAGCCGATTTCCCAGATGGAACTCAAATAACTCCTGTTGAAATGTTAAAGCGAGTTGAGATTGCGATAGAAAATATAGATAAGTTGAATGAATTAGTAACAGACGTTAAGTTGTTAGAACCTTCGGAACGAACTGAAACTATCTCTACTCAAGATAAAAATGGAAAATTAGTTTCTTTACAAGTAAATTTACAAATTCCCGCCAGAATTCAATTTGATCTTAACCAAGTTGATCAGAAATTTTTTAATTTGCTTGAACCAGTTATTGGGCCTAATTATGCAAATAATATAGCTGTGGATAAATTGATTAAAGTATCTCCAGCCGAGCATGTAGACTTAGTAGAAACCTCTGAATTCTTATCAGTTTTTGAACATAATCCGATTATTCTATTTAATCTGCGGAAAGGAGTATATTTTCAAGATGGCCATGAATTTGATGCTGCTGATGTGAAGTTTACTTACGAAGCAATTATGAACCCTAAAAATATTTCACCCCGCACTTCTGATTTCGAACCGATTAAATATTTGGAAATAATAGATAAACATACAGTGCAAGTTGTGTATAAAAGATTATTTTCTCCAGCTATTAATGCTTGGAGTATGGGAATTTTACCAAAACATTTGTTAAATAAAGCCGCCTTGCAGAAAGAAATGGATGAACGTAATCTATCAGCAGCAGCTAGAGATAGTTTTGGGATGCGTGATAGTAAGTTTAATCGAAATCCCATTGGAGTTGGGCCTTTTACGTTTACCAAATGGAAAAGCGATGAATATATTCACTTAACTCGTTATGAAGATTATTGGGAAGGGCCAACAGAATATAAAGAATATTATTATCGAGTTATTCCTGATTCGGTTACCCAAGAAGTTGAATTTCGTTCTGGAGCTATAGATACTTACCATCCTGAGCCTCATCAAGTAGTCCGTTATAAAGATAATGATGCCTATCAATCTTTTTCTAGTCTTAGTTTTGCTTATACTTATATAGGATACAATAATCGTAAAAAATTATTTAAAGATAAACGGGTGCGTCAAGCTCTCGGCATGGCCATCAATGTTAATGAAATTATTGAATATATTTTGTATGGAGAAGGAGAACGTGTTACTGGGCCATATCCAAAAAATACTCAGTGGTATAACCACGATGTAGCAGCCTTGCCTTATGACCCAAAAGCAGCTAAACGAATCCTCAATGATTTAGGTTGGCATAAAAATTCTGCCGGGTGGTTGGAAAAAGATGGCAAAATTTTTGAATTTAATCTTATAACTAACAATGGCAATTTACAACGTAAGGCGATTATGACAATTGCTCAGAATAGTTGGCATAAACTGGGGATTAAATGTAACACACAACTATTTGAATGGGCAGTATTTTTAAGGGATTTTGTGAATAAAGGAGAATTTGATGCTGTAGTGCTTGGATGGAGTATGGGAATTGATCCAGACCTTTACCAAATATGGCATTCAAGTCAATCTGGCCCTAATCAACTTAATTTTGTAGGTTATAGTAATCCCGAAGCAGATAAACTTATTTTACAGATTCGCCAGGAGTATGATTTTGCTATTCAACGAAAATTGACTCATCGTTTACACGAATTGCTTGTTGACGAGCAACCTTATACCTTTCTCTATGCACCTTTGAGTAATTTGGTTTTGGATAAAAAAATTGTTATAGCTGCAAAAGATGGTTCATACTCAAAAATAAAATCGACCAAAACTGGTAGCGTATTTTTTAATTTTAACCGTTGGAAGAAATTAGATTTTACCCCGGATTTATAGATGGGATTTGATAAAGGGGGTATGCTTGAGTGTGACCAGCACTCAGACATCCCAATCATAATCCAAATTAGGTAGGAGATATTTGAATTATGTTTGTATATAGATAATGCATCTATTGTGCCAGTTTTTTGTATTATTTATCCAAGTTAGTATAATATTTTTCAGTTAAGTATGTAATATAGTTTAACTGCATGATATTTATATCTAAGTTAATAATTAAATATTCATAATTAAGAATTGTTATATTTTTTGTGAAAGTTACAATTTATAAAGTAAGAAATTAGCTAAATTTTTGGCTAAATAACCTGTCAATTGTTCAACTTAATATGACGAAATATTTACATAACTTTATAATCTATTGAAATAACTATGAAATTTTTACTTTTAATATTATATCTAAGTATTTCATCAGCATGGGCATTTCCGCCTCTACAACCTTTAATTGATAAAGCCAACCCTAATGATATTTTAATGATACCGGCTGGTACTTATTCTGGCCCAATCAATATTGAGATTCCAATTACGCTTGATGGCAATAACGAAGTGACAATTGATGGAGGGGGCAAAGATTCGGTGGTATATTTAGATATTGATGGAGCTCAACTGCGAAATTTACATATCACCAATTCTGGGGTATCGCATAACCAAATTGATGCTTGTGTGCAGGTACGTGGTAATTTCAACATCATTAAAGACAACATCCTTGATAACTGTTTATTTGGAGTGGATTTACAACAGTCTGATAATAATATTATACGTCGTAATAAGATTAGTTCTAAAGCATTTTCTCTAGGAATGCGTGGCGATGCTATTCGATTGTGGTATAGCATGGACAATAAAATTGTCAAAAATCAAATTACCAATGCTCGTGATAGTGTGGTGTGGTATTCTAAAAATAATTTAATCGCTGATAATACTTCCGTTGGAGGCCGTTATGCACTGCATTTTATGTACAGTAAATTTAATAAAGTAGAAAATAATCGTTATGATAAAAACTCAACTGGAATTTTTTTGATGTATAGCGACTCCGTTGAATTACGTGGTAATATTATTTCTAATGCTTTAGGAACAATAGGTATGGGAGTAGGTTTTAAAGAATCCAGTAATATTGTTATGGAAGATAATCAAATTATTTACTGTGCTACTGGCATTTATTCAGACCTTTCACCGTATCAACCTGATACTACAAATATTTTCACTAATAATAAGATTGCTTATAATGATATTGGAATTTTATTTCACAATGATTGGCATAATAGTATTTTGAAAAATAATCAATTTATTAGTAATCATAATCAAGTTGCAGTACAAGGAGCAAGTACAGCTAACCGTAATGTATGGCAAAATAATTATTGGGATGATTACATTGGTTTTGATCGTAATGCTGATGGCATTGGTGATACTCCTTATAAAATATATAGTTATGCTGACCAAATCTGGATGGATGTTCCAAATACTAGATTTTTCAAAGGTTCGGTAATATTAGAAGTATTAAATTTTTTAGAACGGTTAGCTCCTTTTACGGAACCAGTTATGCTATTAACCGATCCTAACCCAAAAATAAATAGTATAAATAATACTTTAGTTAATTAGTTAGGACTATCCTCTATTAAACGCAAGCTTTCCACGTAAAGTGATAGCTAGTATTTGTATTGCTAATAATTTTATATTGGTAACAAATAATACTAAACATTTTAATAGAATTGAAAATTTAGTTCTGGAAAATTGGAGTTTGTAAAGTAAATGCAGTAATATTTATAGGTATTAATTCTCGGAGGTATTTATGCTATTTAGGAATTTTTTGTTGGTGGTCGTTTGGTGGAAATGTGTATGCTCTTGATGTCAGTTTATTTAATTCAGTTTGTGAAAACGATACTTGGAATGATAGTTGAAGAGGCTTTGAAAAATATTGTTACAACATTGCCATTTACTAAAACTGGACAGAAAGCATGTCAAAGTTGTGAGAAAAATATAGTAGATACAACTATTTGTTCTGTTAAGAAGATGTTTGGTAATGAGTCTTGTTCTGTGGAAAAAATGGAATGTGTATGTTGTGACCAAACTAAGTTAAGTAATAGAGAATCTCCTATGAAGTTGTTTCGTTATAATATGTGTATGCGAAAGAATGATTTAGCTGGAGATATTTCAATCAGAGATGTGTTGGATGTTTATGCAGATATTCATGAATGGACAACGCAGGTTTATTGTAAAAGTGATATGACTAAGGTAGGAACGAAGTTACTTCAAGATCGTATGCAAGAGGAAGCTGAAAATGCTTATGCTGACGGGTGTAGATTCTTTACACTGTAAAAAATAAGAAAAATATGGTATAATTGAGAAAACCCTGAAAGAGTAAAAAAATAATGGCAACAATAATATCACAAAATGAGAAAGAATTAGTATTAGAAGTAAAATTGTCAGGTGGTATGATGGAG
>DAOUSR010000244.1 GCA_030627125.1 Thioploca sp. | reverse complement strand
CACCAATAGATATTATTTGCTAAATCAGTGATATGAACCTTCTTATCTAGCAAATTGACAATCCTAATTAAATGAATAAACCGATCATCATAATCTTCACATTTTAATAAACGCCGAAATCTTAAACCACTTACTCTGGCTTTATCACCCCCAATTTCTTTAGGTCTAGCCATTGATTCAACAAACTTAATACTCTTCTCATCATTTTTTACATGAGCTAATATTCCAGCGACAATAGCTAATCCTTCGTTATTGTGCCATTTGGTTCCGAGCAATTTATTCCGTAAACGGTGATAACCGGGAGTAAAAATAACTTCTGTAATGGTTCGGCAACGGCGTAATTCAGCTCGTTCACCTCGATAATTATCTTCAGGATCATTCCACCATTCCACCACTCTTTTTTCAATTAAAATCTGTTCAGACGATTTTTCGGCACTCATAATTTTTCCTTATCAAGCTAGTTGCAACATATTTTTTATAGTCTTTTTATAGTTAAAGTTCTTCAAACTTTCACGAGCTTCAGCGATACGTTTAAGGTTTAATTGCTCAATTTGTGTACAATTAGCCCATCGATCAAACTCATCTATGGTATAGCAATATAAATAACGATGCCAAGAATGCAGAATATTCACTAGTTGCAAATCAGTATTTGCATGCAATTGTTTTAAATCAGCTAAATGTTTATAAAAATGATTTTCTGTATCTTGCCAAAAAGCATTATCAATAAAGGTCATATTAGCTTTCTTTGTCCGTGGATCACCATTACTAAACCAAGCATTTTTCAGACAGCTTTTTAAATTTCCTAACATTTCACTAGTTGCATTAATAATATTTTCTACATTTTCCATGAAAGCTTCATCAGTTGGCAGATAATATAAAGGCATGGTGGATTCATACCAACAAATCGGTTTCATGTTATCCATATGATACCCAAATGCCCACACTTGCAATCCAGTAAATTTTTGAAAATATTTAGCATTAGCAATAATTTTAGCTGGTTCACGTTCTTTACTTTGTTGTACTAATCCTAGCCAATGTCGATAGGTTATTCCACCAGTTTTGGGATGGATTGGTAAGTGTTGGCCTTTTTTATCAGTTGAATATGGAGTTAATGGATGATCCCAACTACCATCATAATTAATCCCATAATTTTTAGTACGATATTGGATTATTAGTTTATCTGATAAAGTGCCACACATAGCACATTCCCCACTTGCCGTATTTTCTGTATCTAAGCGAATTCGGCGGGGCATTCCCCAAAACATTTGCAATGGATTTACATCGACTAAATGGGTATCACAGCCTTTTTCTTTAGGATTGCTGGTGCGGGTGGCATCTAACCAAGGAAAAATATCTTTTTCATCAGTGTTATCAGTGTCATATAATTTATCATCTTTAGTCAGGATATTTAGCCAAATATTACGCCATAAACTGGCTCGTAACTTACTTTTAGGACTATAAATGAGTATGGTGGTCAATGGGCCGCCACCACGTAAAGAAGTTCTATGACCTACTCCACCAGCTGGTGCATTGGTTTGGAGTGTGAATAAAGCGATTGCCGCACAAGTAGGGCAGAAACCAGTTTGGCTATGTTTAGCAAAATGAGTTTCACTTCCAGCAGTGTCTATTAATAAAGCGGTGATTGGCTTTGGTTCTAAATTTCCTAATGAATCAATATCTTGCATGAATTTAGTGTTTTCACCATCAAGTTCAAAAGCATGGGCTATTTTGGTAAATGCTTGTTTTAATTTTTCTGATGAAGGTGGTTTTTCAAATGGTTCTAATCTGGTTTTAGCATAACTTTTAGGTGCTAAGGTGGCTTGTACTAGTCCAATTAGTAATTGCATTAACGCTCCATTGAAATCTGGGCGTGGTGCGTTAAGTGCGATAATTGGATTAGTATCGTGTTGGGTGGTTAATTGCCAAGGTGCTATATGTTCATGTTCACCATTGGCACGTATTACCGGTAATAATCCCGGTTCGGAATCTAGTATTAGGTTCATAGATTTTTATTGTAATTGTTCTAAACGTTGTTATTATATAGTTCTATAATGTTCCCCGCACACGTGGGGATAAACTAGCAAATATTTAGTAATCAAATGGGCATAGTTTTAACTATTTGAGTCAATGGTTTAATTGTTTTTAAAATATCCATTTCTTTTTGTCTAGCACGATATAAATCCCATCGCAATTGCAAATTAATCCAAAAATCTTCTGATGTTTTAAATACCAAAGCTAATCTAAGAGATGTACTTGGAGTTATACCCCTTTTACCGTTAATTATTTCATTTACCCTTTGATACGGCACTTTTAATAAACAAGCTAATTCACGTTGAGAAATATTCATTGGTTTTAAAAATTCTTCTAATAACATTTCCCCCGGATGTGTTGGTTCTCTATCTGTTGGTATTCTTATCATATGTATTGCCTCACTAGTGATAATCAGTTATTTCAACTAATTCTGCTCCTGCTCCATGCCACACGAAACATATCCTATATTGGTCATTTATTCTAATGCTATATTCATTTTTCCTGTCGCCACCTAACATCATTTCAAACCTATTTCCCGGTGGGATTCTTAATTCATCTAGCTCAATTATTGAATCAATTTGGTCAAGTTTTCTTCTAGCTATTTTTAATAAATTTTGTGGACAAATATTTCTGGTATTTTTAGTTGTTTTACCATCAAAAATATTTTCAGTAGCTTTATTTTTAAATGATAGTATCATGTTATAACGATAACACGGAATTCATGTTATTACAATTATGTTATAATTTATCGTATTTGTTGTTGAACAATTTGGGTTAAAGAAAGTTGTTATATTATTGGTATCTTTTTTTCTGGGGATAATTCTTTGTTTTAGTTAGTTTATAACTTATTTTATATATATATAAAATATTTTGTAGGTTCGGTAGAATTGGTTTTTAATTTAAGCTATTTTTTAACTGCTTGATTTCAAATGAAATATATTTTGCAAATTTGGTTGACAATT
>DAOUSR010000235.1 GCA_030627125.1 Thioploca sp. | reverse complement strand
GTAGTACCAACTCCAACTTCACTTTGTACCTTAATTGTACCATTTAGTTTCTGACTAACTAGATTAAAGATAATTGGAAGATAATTGGGGTCAGAAGATAATTGGAAGATAATTGGGGTCAGAAGATAATTGGGGTCAGAGTAAAATTAGTTCTAACTTACCCTTGCTCACCGACTATCGGCAGGTGAAGAACGCTGTTATCCTGATGAACCGTTTCACCCTTGCTACGCTTCTCCAAGTCGCTACGGTCGGATTACACTCAGGATAACCAGTCGTTGAATCGGACATTCAATTGTTGGCAAATAGATTGGTCAACGCTGTAGTGGAAACAAATTGGGCTTTACCTTCAAGGTTTTGCAACACAATCCCTCGTTCCCCAGCACCATGTCCAGAAAAATAGGTTGATGAGTTAATAAAGCAGTACGCACTTCGCTAGGAGTCACCGCCAACGCACTGACCACCACAAATTGCTCACGGACTTTCTCCGCTTGCAACCTTTCAATAATACAAGCAACTTCTTTATCTAAATCAAGCGATTGTTCACCTATTGGATTAGCCGTAAGAATTAAAATAGTATAAGTTATCATTTCTGGTAGAATATAAGCTACTGAATTACGTTATCATAGCAAATATTATGAACAGCTACCATCACGTATAGAATATTCCAACTGAATATGTTATATTAATGCAAGTTAAGAACTTGATATTTATCTTGAAGTTCATTAAGAATTAAGCATTCATAATTAAGAATTGCTATATCCACCATTATTCATAACAAACATATTATGTTAGCCATTGAATTTAAAAACGTTTATAAAAATTACAATAATAAACAGGTACTTAATAACATTAATTTAGAAATATTTGCCGGTGAATCTTTTGGTTTAGTTGGGGTTAATGGAGCTGGTAAAACTACAATGTTGAAAAGCTTATTAGATTTATGTGGTATAGAACAGGGCAGTATTAATTTATTTGCGGTTCAGCATACTAATCATAACGCACGCTCTAAATTGGCTTTTTTACCAGAACAATTTACCCCACCTTATTATTTGACAGGCCAAAAATTTTTAACTTATATGACAAAGCTATATGATTACACTAATGCTCCTGAACAAGTCCAAACAATTTGTGAACTATTATCTTTGTCAGCAGCAGTCCTTAAACAACCAGTGTGTGATTATTCCAAAGGCATGTCCCAAAAATTAGGTTTAGCAGCATGTTTATTGGCTAACAAACGTTTATTAGTATTAGACGAACCTATGGCAGGTTTAGACCCTAAAGTTCGGGCTTACCTTAAACAAAATTTTTTAGACTTAAAACGCAAAGGAACCACCATGTTTTTTAGCACCCATTTATTAGCAGATGTTGAAGAACTATGTGATCGTATGGCAATACTACACGAAGGTAAATTACAATTTGTTGGCACCCCAGCAGAATGTTGTACTATATTTTCGGCTCCCAACCTCGAACAAGCATACTTAAACTGCATTGAAAAATAATCTAAAACAATGGCTTGATTGGCAAATTTCGTTACACACTAGTAAGATAGACTTAGGATTATCCAGAGTTCGTATCATTGCAGAACGGTTAAATTTGCTTACTCCAACTTTTCCTATCATAACCGTTGCTGGTACCAATGGTAAAGGCTCTAGTGTTGCCTTGCTTGATGCTATGCTGACTGCTAATGGTATGCGAGTTGGACGTTATACATCTCCACATTTATTGCGTTATAATGAGCGGATTTGTATTGCTGGAGTTGATGCTAGTGATGAGCAAATATGTCAGGCTTTCACTACAATTGAAACAGTTCGTGGAGAAGTTTCTCTAACTTTTTTTGAATTTGCTACTTTAGCTGCAATGTTATTGTTTAAACAACATAAAGTTGATATTGCAGTACTTGAAGTAGGTTTGGGCGGACGATTAGACGCGGTTAATATTTTTGCTGCTGATATTGCGTTAGTGACAGCTATAGATATAGATCATAGCGATTGGTTAGGAAATGATCGGGAGACTATTGGATTTGAAAAAGCTGGAATTTTTAGAGCGAACAAACCAGCCGTTTGCAGCGATCCTAATCCGCCTCAAAGCGTACTAAAACATGCCGAACAGTTAGCAACAGAATTATATTGTTTACAACGTGATTTCACCTATAATAAAACGAATGAAGGTTGGACTTGGCAGACTAATAGTAAAACTTTAGCCAATTTACCCAAACTTAATTTATATGGAGATTTTCAGTTACAAAATGCGGCTGGAGTATTAATGGTATTAGAATTACTGCATATTCCAATTATACCAAATGGCCTAACTAACACCAAGATTCAGGGGCGATTTCAAATATTATCAGGGCCAGTAACTCATATATTTGATGTGGCACATAATCCTTTGGGAGCCAAAATTTTAACTGCTACATTACAGCAATACACTAAGGGAAAAACTCATGCTATATTGGGAATGTTAGATAAAAAGGATATAGCAGGTTTTGTCAACATAATGCAAGATAGTATCACTGATTGGCACGTTGCTCCTTTGAATACTCCTAATAGTGCTACTATACAGTGTTTGGTTGCTAGTTTAACTGCAGTTGGAATCAGAAATATAACTAGCTATCCATCTATAACAAATGCTCATGATAGTTTGCTAGCCAATGTTAAGGATGGAGATAGAATTTTAGTTACTGGGTCTTTTTATACCGTTGCCGAAGTGTTGTTAAAGTATAATGTGAATTAAGAACAAAATGTAGTACTTACTAGAGCAGACAGAAATAAACGAGAATAAGGAGCTTTAATTAAATAAGAATATTCTATAGGTATAAATAAACCGGAATAGTTTCATGCCTCAAATGTTGCACTTTTTTTCAGGGTAGGAATTTTTATTAGCCTACCATTTTGGATGGTGACATTATTACCAACTTGAATACCATCTTGCTTTGGCCATTGGTGATTACGTTCATTATACCATCATTTATACTTTGGATGGTTCCTGTAGTATTTTTGGTTACGGTTAATTTATCTGCTATTAGCCTAACTGGGTTCACGTAAAATCCCTTGTTCGGTTATGAGTTCTCCATTGCCAGTAAGGCCATGATGGACTGAGGTGACAACACCTTTCCATGCAGCACCATTTAAGCGGTCAAATGATTGGGCTATATCAATCCCTGGTTTATCAAGTAATTCCCGTTTCTTTTCTACTAATGTGTCAGTTGCATTAATTACTATACTAGGTTTGGGTAATTTTTGGGTAACTTTACTGTAATTTGGTCATTGTCTAGTGTCAAGCTTCCTAAATTGTTGCCAATCCAAGTGGGATTTAAAGCAGTTGCTGGACTACATCCAGAAAAGACCAAAATTGTCTACTGCAAAAGTTGGAAATACAAAGCAAAGTATGAACAAATCAGCTTTGATTTTCTTGGTTTTACATTCAGACCTCGTTTGACCAAGATGCGTACAGGTCAACTATTAGTTTGTTTTATACCTGCAATCAGTCAGAAAGTTAGTAAACTAATACGAGATACTATCAACACGTGGTCGTGGTCAACATGGTTCACAGAGAAGATATTATCCGATTCAGCCACAGTAAACTTCGAGGTTGGATGGTATATTATGGAAAATTTGGGCAAAGCCTGATAAAGCACGTCCTATTTCATTTTGATCAAAAACTTACTCGTTGGGCAAAACGGAAATATAAATCACTCAAAAGCACAAGCAGTTAAAAGAGTTTTAGATTTTCAACAAAG
>DAOUSR010000182.1 GCA_030627125.1 Thioploca sp. | reverse complement strand
TGCTGGAGCGTTTTGGTGGGCATTTCTAACGGGGATGTTGGGAATGATGAAACGAACTGAAAATGTCTGAATTAGGATTCATAGGATTAAAGGATTTTCAAGATTAAAAACCATAAATCAAAAGAAGTTATCCTGTTAATCCTTTAATCTTGTAAATCCTGATTCTGACAATGATGTTCAATTGCCTAATCGGCAAACTTCCATGAAAGAATAATATTGAACTGATACTAGCGAAACAGATGTTTCAATTGCCTAATCGGCAAACTTCCATGAAAGTGGTGTGGGAGCAATTGAGGAAGCCATTATTACCCTGTTTCAATTGCCTGAACGGCGAACTTCCATGAAAGTATGGCGTGTTAGTGAGTCGTGTGTACTTTATATTGTTTCAATTGCCTGATCGGCGAACTTCCATGAAAGATTATTTAAAAAACAAACTGTTAAAGAGCAATAAAGCTTAAATCCACTGTTTGCAATGATAACAAATTAAATTTATTCTGTCAAGCACATTATTCTAAATAATCACACGGCATTTTAGCAATCCGTTCCCCATTCAAATCACACGAAACTTCACGGCAGTTTTCACATAACCTATATAATCTAATGTCAGTATGTTCATCCGCCACTTATTAAAGTAAAATATTTAACTCATCCTGCGACTTCAACATAACCTCAAACACTGAATATTGCACACGATTACCATATTTTAACAATACTTTGGCAATTGCGTTGGAATGAATTACTACATTCTGGTGAGTCACTGCCATTAAGTTAAGGAAATTGGTTGGATAACCACAAGGGATTACCCCTGCAAATCATATATGTAGTGGTAATCCTTTATGGTTGCCTTTAACTTAATGACATTGTTCTGGTGAGTGGGAATTAGACAAATATCTGAACAACTATATGTTCTGTATAGCACATCCAGTTGGAAAATGCTATAATTAACCAATAAGTTGCAAAATATCTACAAATAAAACTCGTAGGCAAAATAACAACGCAATAGAACCAAATAATAAGTGGCCTATATCATTCTCACCATCCTCATTAAAATGAGTTAATCCGTGATAGGCTACACCGCCCGTCACAATTACAAAAATATAATCAAACATATTGATTCCATGTCCAATATTATTGAATTTCTTAGTAAATTACATCCTTTCCAAGATATTAGTAAAAAGGAATTGGAGCGAGTAATTGCATGTTTAAAATATAAATCATTACAACCCAATGAATATCTATTTCAAAGTGGTGAAGCTTATCATAAAACTGTTTATATTGTCCAGCAAGGAAAATTAGAACAACATCGACGCTCTGGACAAGTATTAACTTTAGAACCAGGTGATTTCATTGGTCTAGCTAATTTTATGGATACCTCACCGTATCTATCCTCAGTGAAAGCTTTGACAGAAGTAAAATTGTTAAGCTTGCCAGCTACTGAATTACAAGAACTTGAGAGTATTTGTCCGCCACTATTTGAAGGTTTCAATCGTATTATTGCCAAATACATTCGAGATCGAGGTAATACTCCACGTCCAGTTACCTCTCATGCTTTGTGTTTACCTGCCCGTAGTATCATGAAATCTCCTTTGGCGACTTGTGGAGAAAATGTTACTCTGTTAGAAGCTTACGAATTAATGCGGAAACGTAAAATTGGCAGCTTGGGAGTGACTAATCAGGCAAATAAATTATTAGGCTTGATTAACTTCATCAGTATTGCCGATGCTATGTTGATACAGGGAGCCAAAGCTGATACATCAGTTTTAGAAGTAGCGTGCAAAAAAAATAATACCGTCAGCCCAGATACCCCAATGTGGCAAATTGAGGAAATTCAGCATGATCAGAACTTAAAATATATTATCGTAGTTGAAGATAATGAACCAGTTGGAGTTATTTCACAGACTGATATTCTCAATAATCTGATTGCTCATCAAGGAATTTTATTTGCGGAAATATCTAATGCTACTAATTTTTCTGAATTAGCTACATTTTATCAACGGGTTGGCCATGTAGCAAGTGAAGCTAGAGAAAATAACCATCGTGCTAGTGCAGCAATTAGAAATATCAGCGAATTCCATTTAGCTTTGCAACGGCGTTGTATCGAACTAACTTTACAAACAATGAAAGCAGACGGATTAGGTTTGCCGCCAACTAAATATGCTTTTATTTTAATGGGTTCTGCTAGTCGTAAAGAAATGATGTTAAATCCGGATCAAGATAATGCGATTATTCTGGCTGATAATTTAGAAACTGATGCAGATAAACAATGGTTTCAGACTTTTTGTGAACGTGTTAATGCCAATCTTGATGCAATTGGTTATATTCTTTGCCCAGGCAATATAATGGCTAAAAACAATATGTTCCATAAAACTTTAAAGCAATGGAAACAACAAATTACTCATATTGTTCATCTTCCTACCAAAAAAGCAGCTCGTTGGGCTAATGTATTTTTCGATTTTTATCATCTCCATGGTGATAATGAACTAGCTACTTCTCTGTCCAAACATATTATTGAGGAGTTAAAACAACATCCACGCTTACTAAAGATGATGGTAGAAGATGATGCAGAGGGACAAGCTGCGGTAGGATGGTTTAATCGTTTAGTTACTCGGAGGGATCAATCTGGTAAAAATAAAATTGATATTAAACGTAATGGCTTGCGTATTATTGCAGATGCAGCCCGTATTTATGCCCTTAAACATGGTATTGAAAGCCGTAATACAACAGATCGTCTCACTGCATTGGTGCGGCAAGGTTTATTTAATGCAGAATCTATGAAATCGGTTGGTGCTTCTTTTGAAGAATTACTGGATTTGTTACTAGAACATCAGCTATGCCAAATGCGAGACAATCAAAAATTAGATAAACTTATCGACCCAGAAACTTTATCTCCATTACACCATGAGTCATTACGCATGGCAATGCGGACAATTAAACAGTTTCAGGAAAAATTACAAGCAGAATTTGATGTGGTAATCTTCTAATGGAAACTTTCAAACATTGGGTGACTGGCATCCAAACCTATATTAAATATTGGCAAGGAGTGGAAAAATACTTATCCAATCCTAATTTCAAAAATCTCCATGACCTATTTGCTCAATTAGATGTGCAAACTATTGGTACGCAACTAATTAATGATACCAAATTTGTAGTTATTGATACTGAAACAACTGGGCTACGTGCCTATTCTGGTGATGAAATAATTTCCATCTGTATGTTGGAGATGCAGGGATTAAAACTTACTGGTCAAAAATATCAAACTCATATTAATCCGGGACGCCATATTCCACCGGAGTCAACAGCTATACATGGTCTTAAAGATGAAGATGTAGCTGATTGTCCAAAAATAACCGAAGTATTAACAGAAGTAGTTAAATTTATTGATAAGTCAGTCGTTGTTGGTCACCATTTAAACTTTGATATCCGCTTTCTAAATAAGACTTTTCAAAAGTTATTATTGTGTAAATTACCTCATCTTTGGATAGACACAATGATGTTATACATAGCTTATAGTGGCAGAATGGGTCATTATACTCTGGATGAAATAGCGGACATTTGTAAGGTAGAAAATCCAGCTCGGCACACAGCTTATGGGGATGCGATGGCCACTGCTATGATATTTCAAAAAATTACTGCTCGTATGCTAGTTTCTAACCAGCAAGTCGCCGATTTAATTAAAACTCAATTTGAAGTGGGGAATTTTTAAGATGAAGAAACGTATTATATTGTTCGCTATCAATCTGGACTAGCATTTACCATATTAATAATGGAACCAAGTCAATTTGCTGGTGGCTTTCAATGGGTATTAGCACTGCTATTCCCATTATTACTTCCAACTTTTTTTATAATTAATAAACATTTAGGTTGTGCTAGTGGTACTTGTCAGACTGGAGAATGTTCTACTAAAAATAATGACTATCCTACTATGCCCGGTTAAGGATTTTCTGACTATATGGATAATGTGCTTGTTGAAGAAAATAGCAATAAGTCTAAAGGTGTTAAAGGTTCTACTTGGGTACTTCTTTCTAATAATCAGAAATTTATGCAACATCCAAGAGTTTTGGCTTATATTGAACCTTGGCCAGATTTTGCAAAACAAGAAAAGACTATATTGATAGATGACTATAGCAATTTAGTGGAATTTTTGGAATAGTAAATTTTGGGTAGTCCTAAATAAAGTAGTGTTAAACCTGCTAGGTTTTTGAAATCTAGCAGGTTTTTTAATTAATCACTATATTATTTAAGACTATCAAATACATAGTATCAAAATCCAAACTATTCAGAGACACAGCATTAATAGCACATATAAAGACACCGTTCCGCATGAAAGTTTATATAAGTCAACTTCTTCAACTCATTCGCACTCATGGTAATAATATTGCTTGATGATATAGTTAATCTTATTTTAAAGTACCTATAAGTTAGGTATTTTCTCTTAAACTAAACGGAAATTTAGCCCTATGTCAAATAAGCTATTGAGCATCATAGAGATGCAAAAAAGACGTGAGCAGGGTGGCATCAACTTTGAATTGAATGTTCCAACTTTCAACCTTAATAAAGGTCAATTTGTTGCTATTGTTGGTGCTAGCGGTTGTGGCAAAAGCACGTTATTAGATATATTAGCATTGGTTTTACGCCCTAATCAATGCCAAGAATTTTTGATCTATACTGCTTCTGAAACAATGAATATTAACGAAATTTGGAATCATGAAGCAAAATTGGCCGCAATTCGGCGGAATATTTTTGGTTATGTATTACAAACAGGTGGTTTACTACCATTTTTAACGGTAGAAAGAAATATTTGTTTGCCGATTAAAGTGAAACAGAGCGGTTATTCAATTGAAAAAATCCATGAATTAGCTAAAAAAATGGGAATAGAACAAATTTTAACTAAAAAACCACAGTTCTTATCTGGAGGTCAACGTCAAAGAGTGGCTATTTTACGAGCTATGGCTCATCAGCCTGATATTATTTTAGCCGATGAACCAACCGCAGCAGTTGATAAAGAGAACGCTCACATTATTGTAAAAAACTTTTATGAACTTGCCAAAGAAATGGGAACAACGATAGTAATGGTAACTCATGATCATGATTTAGTTGCTGAATTAGCCGATATAACCTATACCTTTAAAGTTGTGCATGAGTCTGCAACTACAACTCGTTCGGTGCTGGAAGTGCAAAGATGAAATCTAACAATACAGTGTTAAGTTTAGCCATGTTCGACCTGTTTCACGAATGGATATTGACCTTATGTTTAGTCCTTGCTATTGCTGCTGTAATTTCTCCGTTGTTACTGTTGATGGGCTTGAAATACGGCACTATCGCTACATTGCGGGACAAATTAGTCCAAGACCCAGTTTATCGTGAAATTAGACCAACTCAAACCTATGATTATAATAAAGATTGGTTTACAGATTTTTCCAAACATAAGGATATAGCTTTCTTGATTCCCACAACTAGGGTATCTTCTTCAATTATCAGTGTTAAAACTGCTAACTCGCACAAGATTTTTGATCTAGTTCCTACCACCGCCAATGATCCATTAATTTTAGAAAACGGCGGAAAAATTCCACAAAATAATCAATGTGTTTTGACTCAAACTGCGGCAGAAGAAATAGGAATTTCCGTTGGTGATAAACTGGCAGTTAAAGTGACTCGAAGTCGTGCCAGGAGACAAGAATTTGTTGAAGCTGAATTAGAAGTAATTTCAATATTAAACCAACGAGCTGGCACTATGGCAAGAATTTATACTCCACTTGCTTTTGTGGTTGATGTGGAAAATTATAAAGAAAATATAGCGGTTTCAGAGAGAGATTGGCCGGGTGGAACCTCAATTCCTTATTTAAGTTTCGATGGTATTATGGTCATGTTAGCACAACCGCTTGATCCAATTGCATCCAGTGGTCTTATTATCGGTACTGGTATCAATGAGATAGATTTATTGGAAAGAGAAGCTTTCACTCAAATTACTGGGTTTGAATTACCAACTGAGTTAATTGCCTATAATTTAAAAAACAGCAATAACACCGTCCAAACAGCAAGTTATCTGGCATTAAAACGTAAGCTGCGTGGTAAAAATGCTATCGTGATGCCTTATGTAAAATTATCGCTTAATTTACCGGCAGAAACTCCAGTATTTGGTCTTTCTCTAACAACTAAAGAGCAGCATCGACTTGGATTAAATTTACCTTGGGAAAATGCTTCTTTTCAAATTTTATTGCCAAATCTTGCAACTGGAACGGTGGAGG
>DAOUSR010000120.1 GCA_030627125.1 Thioploca sp. | reverse complement strand
TATCAGTTGCAGTATTAGATAAATTCACTCCGGAGCATTTAGATAATCTTAATTCGGAAGAATTTCAAAAAATGCCAAGTGAAGATGTTTCTAAGTTATTTGTCAATGTGGATATTGCCAGTATCGACCCAAGAGATATGGCCCAATTGATACCAGATGGTTGGGACTTAGATTTACAAACGGGTGAATTTATAGCTCCAATTGGGGCCAAAATAACTCCAAGGAATCTTTCAACCCCAGCTAATATGCCAGCTATACCAGATATGCACAGTGGGATTGGAGTTGGCGGGGCTGGTACTCCATTATTGGAATCTGCTACTGATTCTTTAGAAGAAGAAGATTTAACCGATTTTATCCTGTCTCAAGACGATAATGGGATTTTGAATGTGACAGGTACTGGTGATTCAGCGGGTAAAGTTTACACTTTTATCCCCGATGCTGATAATGTAATTCAAGTGGATACTGAAGAGATTCCGATTGGTTTGGACGTTGGAGCCGGTGGATTTTATACTGTAACTACTCCAGAAGGACAGCAATTTAAAGTAATTCCTGCTCCCAAAGACCCAGTAATTTTAGCAGAAACAACTGGAAGCAAAATTAATTTAGGTAAACGTGGAGATGTATTGATGCAGCCCTCTAATCGGACTCGGAGTAGCGAAGCATATGAGGTAATGATTTTTGACCCGTTTATAGAATCAATGCCAGATGACTTGTGCATAGAAATCTTTCCGGGTGAATTTGAATGTGACGATACAGATTTACGCAAACGTTCCCGTGCCAAAACTAGAAAGATTCAATATCCAGATGGTACTGCTCAAACTGTTAAACCAACTGTGCTGTCTCCAGATGTATTTATTGCAGAAGCTTTGAAATTTGAAGGAGTTGAACAGATTGTTTATAAAGCCGACGGAACTTTTGCAGTTTTATATCAAGGTAAACCATATTTTGTACTTCCCAACTTTACCGTGCAAAATGAACGAGTTTCCAAAGAGGTTGCACCAAGTATTGTTCCTAATGGAGATGGTAGTATTAAATATAGCATTGCCATTGAAACTGAAACTAACACTCGTAGTAGCGAATCCTATGAAATTCTAATTTTTGACCCATTTATGGAAGCTGCTCCGGATGACTTGTGTATAGAAATCTTACCCGGTGAGTTTGAATGCGATTTTTAACGAAATTCGGTAGTCCTGAATTAAGTAGTGATTGGTATTTAAATATGTTAATTTAATTATAATATTAAGCCATTACTTCATTCAGGACTACCAAACATATTTATGTACTTTGAACCAGTCATTTAAGAGGGCGAACACATAGGTTCGCCCCTACCGTAATGAAATATATGTGTTTTGTAGGGACAGACCTGCGTGTCTGCCCTTAACTTTAATGTTAGTGCGTCAGAAATTGATTCCCAAACTGGTTGTATAGGAACCAGAAAAAATTGCACATGAAATTAATTTTGATGTAATATTTAACGACGAGCGCAGCACCACACGTCTACTCTTTGTATGCCAACTTGTAAATATTCTTTAGTTAAAGCTTCAACAGTACTGCCAGTTGTCATAACATCATCAATTAAAACAATATGTTTCCAATTACTTGCTATTTTTTCTATTTTAAAAACATTTTGAATATTAATTTTACGTTGTGAAACAGATAATCCTACCTGGGGACGAGTATTTTTAATCCGTTGGCAGGAATTATAATCTAATGGGATACCAGTATATTTTCTTATACATTTAGCAAGCTCTACTGATTGATTATAACCACGTTGGCGTAAGCGTTTTGGATGAAGAGGTATTGGAATCATTACATCTGGGCGTGGTTCAAATTGCAAATATTTAACCATCAAATTCCCCAATAAATCTAATATTGCTAAATTTTCTTTAAATTTTGCCACAGAAATTAGTTTATCTATTGGATAAATATAAGAAAAAACTGCTTGAACATTAGTATATAATGGTAGTTTTTGTTGGCATTCATTACATAAACCTGCTAGTGCCAAAGGTTTAGCACAACGTTCACATCTTATTGTTTGATAAGGTAAGTCCGCTAGACAAGCAACACATAATAATTGATTGCTATCAACACCACATAAAAAACAATTTTGTAATAATAATCGTTTGCTGATTAATTTAAAATTTGATAATAAATTTCTGGAATTTAACATGTTATAATATATTGATTTATTATATATTTTCAAAATTAAATAATTGTTTAAAAATAAAAACTATGATAAACTTACAAACCCAGCTGGAAGCGTCTTGGCGAAAAGTGTTAATGACCGAGTTTAAAAATTTTTGCCATTTGACAAATTTTATTAATGCAGAAACTAAAACTATTTATCCGCCTAAAAAATTTATTTTTAATGCTTTTAGTTTATGCCATTTTTCTCAAGTAAAAGTGGTTATTATTGGCCAAGACCCTTATCATGGCGAAGGGCAAGCTAACGGACTATCTTTTGCTGTTAATGATGGGGTAAAAATACCACCATCGTTGCGAAATATTTTTAAAGAATTACACGCAGACTTAGATATTGATATACCAATATCAGGTAATTTAGAAAGATGGGCTAAACAGGGTGTTTTATTGTTAAATTCAATCTTGACAGTTCAAGCTAATGAAGCAGCCTCGCATCGCAATAAAGGTTGGGAACAGTTTACTGATGCGGTAATAAAACAAATTTCAGAACAACGAGAAAAAATAGTTTTTTTATTGTGGGGTAATTACGCCCACCAGAAAGGTAAATTTATTGATTTAAATAAACATTATGTCTTAAAATCTGCTCATCCTTCACCTTTATCTGCCCGTAATTTTCTTGGCAATAAACACTTTAGCAAAACTAATCAATATCTGAAAGATTGTGGTAAAATCCCAATTGATTGGTAGATATTTCAAATATTTTAATCTAGTTAATCATGGGTTCAGTATGGTATAATTAACCAATGGATGATTCTCAATTATTACGCTATAGCCGTCAGATTATGTTGCCTCAAATTGGCATTGAAGGTCAAGAGCGTTTATGTAATTCCAAAGTCCTTATTATTGGTTTGGGTGGTTTAGGCTCACCAGTTGCAATGTATCTAGCGGCAGCTGGAGTGGGGCAATTACGATTATGCGATTTTGATATAGTTGATATATCCAATTTACAACGCCAAATTATTCATAATAATGACGATATTGGTAAACTTAAAGTAGAATCGGCTCGTGAAAAATTATTAGCATTAAATCCACTTGTTAAAATAATACCGATTGCTCAACGTTTGGAGAATGATGATCTCTTAGAACAAGTAAAACAGGTAGATGTGGTATTGGACTGTAGTGATAATTTGCCAACTCGATTCTCCATCAATGCTGCTTGTGTAAAAACGCAAACTCCTTTAGTATCTGGAGCAGCAATCCGTATGGAAGGCCAAATTACCGTTTTTTTAAATGATACCAATAGTCCTTGTTATCGTTGTTTATATCCAAGCGATGTAGATTTAACAGAAACTTGTAGTCAAACTGGTATATTAGCACCAATGGTTGGTTTAATTGGAAGTTTACAAGCTTTAGAAGCAATGAAAATAATTATGGCAGTGGGAAATACTTTAACTGGACAGTTGTTGTTAGTTGATGGTTTAAGTATGGATATTAATCAACTAAAATTAACTAAAAATTTAAATTGTTCAGTATGTTGTAAATTATAATATTATGAATAGTAATCCCGCACATATTTTAGTAGCCGATGATTCAGTCCTAGTCCGTGATATTTTACGCCAAGCACTGGAAAAATACGGTTATACCGTAACATTAGTTAAAAATGGTCAGCAAGCAATAGATTATTTTATTGCTCACAATCCAGATTTAATTCTAATGGATGCAGACATGCCAATTCTTGATGGTATATCTGCCTGCACTCAGATCAAAAAACTCCCAGCTGCTAAACATACGCCAATCATTATGATTACAGCTTTTGTCGAGACGAAAAAGATTGATAGTGCGTTTGCAGCCGGAGTTACTGATTACATCACAAAACCAGTCAATTTAGGAGTATTACGAAATCGTATTCATTATATTTTGCAAGCTAAACGGGCTGAAGGGGCCTTATTTGCAGAAAAAGAAAAAGCTCTAATTACTTTAGCTTCAATAGGAGATGGAGTAATCACTACTGACGCTGAAGGTAAAGTAGAATTTTTAAATCCAGTTGCTACCAAACTTACTGGCTGGAAAAATCAACAAGCCCAAGGATTACCGTTAAATCAAGTTTTAAACTTGCAAGATGAAAAAACCAATAAATCAATTGAATTTCCTTTACATCGTTGTTTAGATGAAGGAAAAACAGTAGTAAAATTAAAAAATTATTGTACGATTTTAGTCCATAAGGAAGGAAATAAAAAATTTGCTGTCAATGATTCAGCAGCTCCAATTAAAGATCGGAACGGAAATATTATCGGAGTAGTGTTAGTATTTTCTGATATGACTAAAAACCGGGAAATGACTAATGCCTTAGCTTATAAAGCTTCTCACGATTCTTTGACTGGTTTGTATAATCGCAATGAATTTAAGGTTAATTTGGAAAATATCATTCATAATTCAGCTCTTTGTGAGCAAGAACATGCTTTGTTATTTATGGATTTGGATAACTTTAAAATTGTTAATGATACTTGTGGTCATGAGGCTGGAGACCATTTATTAAAAGAAGTAGCTTTATTGTTACAACAACGAGTTAATGAAAACGAGCATCTGTTCTCGAATGCTGTATTAGCTAGACTTGGTGGAGATGAATTTGGGCTACTATTAGAATCTTGTCCAACTAAATTAGCATTAAATATAGCGAATGATTTATGTAAAAGCATTAATAATATTAAATTTTTTTGGAGTAATACTGGTCATGATAAAAATGTTTTTACTATTGGAGTTAGCATTGGTTTATTGCCGATTAATGGAGAAATTGTTCATCCTAAAAACGCCTTAGCTATGGCCGATTCCGCTTGTTATACAGCAAAAAATACTGGCCGGAATAATGTTTATATTTACCAAAAAGACAAGAAAAAACTTACTGATAAGAATATTCAATGGGTTTCTTTAATAAATAATAATTTAGACAAGTATGATGGTTTTTCTCTATTTTATCAACCAATTGTATCTTTGCATGGCCAGCATAATTTTACTAATTGTTATGAAGTTTTATTGCGAATGAATGATCCAGAAGGTAATAATTTAATTTTACCAGGAGCATTTTTATCGGCTGCAGTTCGTTATAATCTTATGCCATCTTTAGATAAATGGGTGATAAAAACGTTATTTAGATGGTTGCAAAACAATCCTAATCATTTGAAACAATTGGAGTTCTGTACTATAAATATTTCTGGTTATTCTTTAAATGAAGAGTTTCTAAATACGTTAACCAGAAACATTAAAGCTAGTGAAATTCCACCGCAAAAATTATGTTTTGAGTTCAGCGAAACTACTAGCATGAATAATTTTAGTGAAGTTTTTAATTTTATGACTCGTTTGAAAAAACTGGGTTGTCGTTTAGCATTAGATAATTTTGGAACAGGTATGGCATCTTTTAATTATCTAAAAAGATTACCGTTGGATTTATTAAAAATTGATGGAGTTTGGATCAAAAAACTTGTGAACGGTAAAGTTGATTATTCTATAATTAAATCTATCAATGAAATTGCCCATTTGATGCAATTAAAAACTATTGCTGAATATGTTGAAAATCAAGAAATTCTTAATAAATTATATGAAATTGAGGTTGATTATGTTCAAGGTTATTGGGTAAAAATTCCACAATCATTGAATAATATTATGACTTTGGAATCTAATTCTACATAATAATCAGTAAATGAAACTTGATATAAATATTATGAACTTATCCTGTTATCATCCAATATTAAAATAATATCCGCACCAATTTAGATATTCGGGAATGGAGCGAAGCAAATTTCCTGAAATTTTTATGTTATTTTCGGATAATTGTACCTCATTCCAGAAACAACAAATTCGTTCTATCTCATCTCAAAGTTTTACAAATTGATACTTTTGGCATTAATTTGGCAATTAGAATATTTAAAATTATGATTATAGAATCTATACGTCACGATTGGCAGTTAACAGAAATACTAGAGTTGTTTAAACTTCCATTTAATGATTTAATTTTTACAGCCCAATCAATTCATCGAGCGAATTTTAATCCTAATAAAATCCAATTAAGCACTTTGTTAAATATTAAAACTGGAACTTGTTCAGAGGATTGTGGTTACTGTTCCCAAAGTGCTAAATTTAAAACCCAGCTCGAACGACAACCATTGATGGAAGTAGAAAAGATCGTTGCAGAAGCTAAACAAGCTAAAGTTAATGGAGCAAATCGTTTTTGTATGGGAGCTGCTTGGCGTAGTCCAAAGTCAAAGGATTTTACTCAGATATTAAAAATTATAAAAGCAGTTAAGGAAGAAGGACTGGAAACTTGTATGACCTTGGGAATGCTTGATGCTCAACAAGCTCAACAATTGGGTGATGCCGGTTTAGATTATTATAATCACAATCTGGATACTTCAGTAAATTATTACGCTAAAATTGTTAGTACTCATACTTATCAAGATCGGCTTGATACTATAGCTAATGTGCGTAAGGCCAATTTAAAAATATGTTGTGGTGGTATTATTGGTATGGGAGAAAGCTTAGAAGATCGAGCAGCTTTATTGCAAACTTTGGCGAATTTAGAGATTCATCCAGAAAGTGTTCCAATCAATCAATTAGTACCAGTAGCTGGAACTCCACTGGAACATGCGGAAAAACTTGATTCGTTTGCTATAGTACGTTGTATCGCAGTAGCACGAGTTTTAATGCCAATTTCTAACATTCGTTTATCTGCTGGTCGAGCAGAAATGAATGATGAATTACAAGCATTATGTTTTTTAGCTGGAGCTAATTCAGTATTTTATGGTGAAAAACTCTTAACCACCAACAATCAATCAACAAAGCAAGATCAGAAATTATTTGATAAACTTGGGATTATTACAAGCTATGAATATTAAGAGCTATTTAACAGTGATATAATATCAAACTTCTGTAAGTTGGTTAAATTATTTTCTGTAGACAATTTCACTTTAAACATACAAATAGTGACCTTACTGCAATAATAAGATTCTCCTCGTATTGCACCAGTCACTTTTGAGATAAATCTGTTAAAATTAAAATCCGGTTTATAATTATTATATCGCAATACGCATACCAATTAGTGTTTTTTTACATAACTACCTGTATTATAATGCAATATTACAAATTAAATACTTGGAGATAGAGTTTTAAAATAATTTTAGTTAAAATAGGCACATTTATAATATGACTATCAATTACTAAATTTAATTAAAAAATTTTAATAAATTGGAATATTAAGTGAACAAATGCTCAATTTCTCCTAGATGTCTTTCTAATGAAAGTGATAACATTGAAGAAATAGTAAATAAAGTAGCTAATACATTCAGATTAGAATCAGCTTCGCAAGCGGCTCGGATACGTTCTAAAAAATTACGATTCAATGTTTGCATTTCTTTAAAATGTTCTTTTAAACCTACAAACTCCATATCAAATTTTTCACCTTTTTTATGCAAATAGTATTGATGCAATAAATAAGAAGATGTTACTCGAAATACAGTTTCATCAAGCGATGCAAACGGTAAGTGATAATATGCCATACCACGAAATGGAGACATTATAGGACAAGTGCTCGTCGCCATTACAAAACCTATCAAAGCCCTTAAACCAGTTTGAGTATCAGTACGTTTAAAGTATTCTCGTTCTGGAGTTAAAACCCGAATGTCAGCTTCTTTACAGGACAACATCTCAGTAAATCCCATGACAATTTCATGAGCATCAATAGCGATTGGACAATGTGAGTATTCTTCAAGCTTTAACGGGCAGTTAGGACATTGATGAAAGTTTAACTTAGTCCACTCTGGATAGGAAGATTGTTCTAAAATATGTTTGCGAGACCTCTCAAATTCTATTCTATAATTTAGACCTTTGCCGTCATCCATGGTAAAGGTATATTCTATAAACATAATGAGAAATCCGTTATACTAGGAAGGATTATAATATATGGTACCGAGAGTCGGACTCGAACCGACACGATGTTACCATCACTAGATTTTGAATCTAGCGCGTCTACCAATTTCGCCACCTCGGCAATTTGCAGAATTTAAACTGTAAACTTAGCCATCAATTTAATGGGAAACTCGAAATTAAATTTGAACTACACAGTTTTGAATCTATAAATTACAGCTATTATAATGAACTTATGTAATAATTGTAAAGGGATTTAGCCATTTTTTTTTTCTATCTAAGAATCTATTATTTTAATATATAATGCAACGTACTGATTTTTCATTCGATTTGCCTGAACATTTAATTGCTCAGAATCCAACTGAATCACGCACTTCTAGTAAACTGTTATATGTAAATCAATTAAGAAACCTAAAATTCATTGAGTTTACTAGTTTATTATCTCCTAAAGACTTATTGATATTTAATGATACTCGAGTAATTCCAGCCCGTTTATTTGGTCATAAGGCATCTGGTGGTAAAGTTGAAATTTTGATTGAACGGATATTATCTGACACCAAAGCTTTAGCCCAAATTCGCTCTAGTAAAGCTCCAAAATCAAATACTAAATTACATTTAGCAAACGATATTGAAGTAACCGTTTTACAAAGAGTAAATAATTTTTTTGAATTACAGTTTAATGAATCTAAGTCAATATGTGATATTTTAGAAGCTGTTGGGCATATTCCTTTGCCACCATATATTAAACGGGTTGATACCAAGTCTGACAGCAATCGTTATCAAACTGTATATGCTCAACAATCTGGAGCAGTAGCAGCACCAACAGCAGGCTTACATTTTGATAAACCTATGTTGGAATATATTAAGACAATGGGAGTTAAAGCTGCATTTATAACTTTACATGTTGGGGCCGGAACATTTGTTCCTATGCGAGTCAATGATATTAGTAAACATACTATGCACTCAGAATATTTAGAACTTTCTGCTGAAGTATGTGAATTAGTTAAGGCAACTCGTGCTAATGGTGGAAGAGTTATTGCGGTGGGAACAACTAGTGTACGTGCTTTAGAAACTGCTTCAGCTTCAGGAGTTATAGAACCATACACAGGTGAAACCCGTTTATTTATTACTCCGGGCTATAAATTTATCAGTGTTGATGCTTTATTAACTAATTTCCACTTACCTGAATCAACTTTATTGATGCTAGTATGTGCTTTTGCTGGCCATGGAACAACTTTAAAAGCTTACCAATATGCTATAGAACAGCAATATCGTTTTTTTAGTTACGGTGATGCCATGTTTATAAATAATGCTAAAATATAATTCTGGAGATGTTTAATGTTACCTTATTACAATAATGCTTATGCTAAAGCTAAATTAATTGGAGCGTTATTAAAACTAGAAAAATATTCGGTTTTTACCGATTTGACTTTAAACCTTGATAATAAAAATTATGCTCCAGATGTTTCTCTTTACCCAAAACGGGAGGTTAATCTATCATTGCCAGAGCCGATGGAGATGATTGAGATGCCAGCAGTAGCTATTGAAGTTTTATCGCATACTCAAACTTTAGAGGAAATATTAGACCAATTTACCGTTTACTTTGGAGCAATTGTAAAATCTTGTTGGTTAGTGATCCCAACTGGAGGTTCTGTCGTTGTTTATAATTCGCCAGAGAGTGCCCGTTTATTTAATACCGGTGATGTTATTGATGAGCAAATGAATATACGATTACCAATTTCTGATATTTTTCATGTAAATGAATAAAGTTAGTTCCTTGGATATGACTCAATGCCATTAAAAGGTTGCCTCTACATAATACGTTGTAGGGGTAATCCCTTGTGGTTACCCAATTCAGTATAGTGGTTCTGTAGGGTAAATCCCTTGTGGTTACCCAATTCAGTTTTTCCACATCACTTAGGAATGCCGATAAAATAACTTACCGATTTTAAAATTCAGGTACAGCTTTATAATTCCATTTTGGCAAAAAGTTATCAAATACAATCGGCATATTTTC
>DAOUSR010000227.1 GCA_030627125.1 Thioploca sp. | reverse complement strand
TTTCCATTTCATAAACAACTCAATCAAGCTACATTCTCCAGCATAATTTCTAGCACTTGAATAACGCCAATGTTCAGGTTTATCAACATACCCACGTTTAACTGGATTTTGATGAATATCACTGGTGCAACAATAAAAGTAGGAGATAAAACAACTACAACTGATGCTTCAGGTTCATGGATAATTATAGATTTAGCTGAAGATAGCTATATTATAACTGCTACAAAAGAAGGTCACAATTTTAGATCACAGAGCTTATGACAGAAAAGGTAGTTTATTTCAAAAAAACTTCAAACGTAAATTAATTGATTCGGATGATTATTTTATAAATTTAATTAGCTACATTCATCGTAATCCACAAAAACATGGTTTCACCAATGATTATAGCGACTATCCATATTCTTCTTATCAAACTATTTATCAACAAAAAAATAGCCGTATAGATAATAAACAAGTTATAGATTGGTTTGGTGATCTAAATTCATTTGTTAAATATCATCAACAATTTGATGAAGTTAAAATTCAACATTTAATTTAACTTATTTTTAAATATTTTTTAACCTTCCAGTTGTCTTCAAGACCTGGAAGGTTTGGTTTCAGGTTCAACATCCTTAAAACTGAAAGATTGCATTATTCAATTTTAATCCTAGAACCCGTAGCTACGAGCTTGATATTTATATCAAATTTCATTAAGAATTGCTATATTTCAAATCCAAGTCAGCAAATCCAATGGTTGCTGCAAAATACCATCCGCTCCCCATTGCTCTGGTTTATCACTATCTGCAAGATAACCATAGGCAGCGACCAAGGTCTGCATTCCAGCTCTTTGTCCTGCTTCAATATCACGTTCTGCGTCGCCAACATAAATACAATTTTCTGGAGTAGTGTTTAGCAATTCGCAAGCATGTAATAACGGAGCTGGATGTGGTTTACTTTGTGGTAAAGTATCGCCACTAACATTACAGCCACTACGATTGGTTAAGTTTAATTTTTGCAATAATGGGTCTGTTAACCAAGCTGGTTTATTAGTTACAATTCCCCATTGCAACTTCTTAGCCTCTAAATTAGCTAATACTGTTTCCATATCAGGAAAAAAAACAGATTTATCAGCGATATGTGATGAATAAATGGCTAAAAATTGTTTATGGATAAGATCAATAGCTGGCTCATGTTTAACAAAATTAAAACCATTTCTAATCATGGTCTTGCCACCATGTGATACCCAAGGCCGAATCTGTTCAAATGGCAATGGTTCCCGTTGTTGTTCAATTAATACTTGATTGAGAGCAAAAGCTAAGTCTGGAGCGGTATCTAACAAAGTTCCATCTAAATCAAAAAGTACGGTATTTATGTTCATTTAATACTGTGAATAAGGTAATTAACAGAAACGTCTTTGCCTAATGAATACATCTTACTGATAGGATTATAGCTCATGCCAGTAATATCTTTCACTTCACCACCCACTACAGTTATCCAATTTGCTAACTCT
The DNA here is from genome assembly GCA_030627125.1 of Thioploca sp. GTDB lineage: Bacteria > Pseudomonadota > Gammaproteobacteria > Beggiatoales > Beggiatoaceae > DRQV01. Next base: position 2,658 of record DAOUSR010000227.1, on the reverse strand, counting down.
GCTGGCCGGATGAATTTAGCATGATCATGAGTTCCTTTAGGTAGTAAACGTAGAATATATTCAGCTCCAACGATAGCAAATAAGTAGGATTTAGGATTACGATTGATAGTAGAAAAAAACGCTTGGCCTGCTGGTTTAAGTAATTTATAACAAGCTGTTACCACCGAAGCTGGGTCAGGAACATGTTCTAGCATTTCCATACAAGTTATAACATCAAAACTATTTGGAGATTCAATCGCTAACTCTTCAACCGTGATCTGGCGATAATCAACTTTTAGATCAGATTCGTGTAAATGCAACTCTGCTACATTGAGCGGTGTTTCACTCATATCAATCCCGATCACCTCAGCTCCACGTTGAGCCATACTTTCAGTTAAAATACCACCACCACAGCCAACGTCTAATATTTTTTTATTAGCTAAACTTGCCACATATTGTTCAATATAACCAAGACGTAATGGATTAATATCATGTAATGGTTTAAATTCGCTCTCAGGGTCCCACCAACGGGAAGCTAAAACACTAAATTTATCTAATTCTTTTTGATCGACGTTCATGGGCTATCCTTGTTCTATTTAAAGGCATTATAACTGATTGTGGATAGATTGCAAAATATGCTATTATATCTTTATCAAACAGAATAAGGTTTATTATGCGAGTTAGTCAATTTTTACTATCCACATTAAAAGAAGTACCAGCCGATGCTGAAATTATTAGCCATCAGTTGATGTTGCGGGCTGGAATGATACGCAAATTGGCAGCCGGTTTATACACTTGGTTGCCATTAGGCTTGCGAGTCTTACGCAAAATTGAAACCATAGTTCGAGATGAAATGAACCAAGCTGGGGCTTTAGAAGTATTAATGCCAGCGATCCAACCAGCAGAACTATGGCAAGAATCCGGTCGTTGGGAACAATATGGCCCAGAATTATTACGGCTGTCCGACCGCCATAACCGAGAGTTTTGTTTCGGCCCTACCCATGAAGAAATTATTACCAATCTAATTCGACACGAAATCCGTAGTTATAAGCAATTACCAGCAAATTTTTACCAAATTCAAACCAAGTTTCGTGATGAAATTCGCCCTCGATTTGGCATCATGCGAGCCAGAGAGTTTTTAATGAAGGATGCCTATTCTTTTCATTTAACACAAGATTCTTTGCAAGCAACTTATGATATAATGTTTAAGACTTATACCAATATTTTTAATCGCTTAGGCCTTAAATTTCGGGCGGTTATAGCTGATAGTGGTAATATTGGTGGTAATAATTCGCATGAGTTTCACGTACTGGCTGATTCTGGGGAGGATGCTATAGCTTATAGTACCACTGGTGATTATGCGGCTAATGTGGAAATGGTGCCGATTTTACCACCTACCAAACCACGTTCACAGCCCACAGCAAATATGGTAGCAATTGACACTCCAAATCAGCATACGATAGAAGAACTTAGTCAATTTTTGCAAGTCGAACCAGCTAAATGTGTGAAAACTTTGTTAGTGCAAGGTGAAGCAGGTTTGGTTGCGTTAGTGTTACGCGGTGATCATACACTGAATGTGATTAAAGCGGCTAAATTACCTCAAGTTAGCTCTCCGGTAACTTTTGCCGAACCAGCACAAATTAAAGATACTATCGGTTGCGATATTGGATCAATTGGGCCAGTTGGGTTGGAAATTCCAGTGTTAGTTGATAATAGTATTGCTAATTTGATCGACTTTGTATGTGGAGCTAATAAAAATGATCAGCATCTAACCGGAGTTAATTGGGGGCGAGATTTACCAGAACCACAATTAGCCGATCTACGCAATGTGGAAGCTGGCGATCCAAGTCCAGATGGTAATGGTGAATTAGAAATAGCTCGTGGAATTGAAGTTGGGCATATTTTTCAATTAGGAGATAAATATAGTCGTGCTATGCAAGCAACGGTGTTGGATGAAAATGGCAAAAATGTAACTATGACAATGGGTTGTTATGGAATTGGCGTATCTCGTTTAGTGGCAGCTGCAATTGAACAAAACCATGATCAAATTGGCATAACTTGGCCGCAAGCCATTGCTCCTTTTACTGTAGCTTTATTACCAATAAATATGCACAAATCACAACGTTTACGGCAAGTTGCGGAAGGTATTTATGCTAAGTTAACAGCTGTTGGAATAGAGGTGTTGTTTGATGACCGGAAAGAGCGACCAGGAATCATGTTTGCTGATATGGAATTAATTGGTATTCCACATAGACTAGTGATTGGAGAGCGTGGCTTGGATAATGGAGAAGCAGAATATAAAGGCCGACGTGATGAAAAATCCCAGACTGTTCCATTAGATGATGTGATTAATTTCATGCAAAATAAGTTAAAAATTTGATAATCCTAAATAAAGTAGTGTTAAATCTGCTTTTGAAACCTAGCAAGTTTTTTAAGTAATCACTACTTTATTTAGAACTACCGATTTTTTTAGTGGGAATTTAGCTTTTCCAGTAAAGATTCAAGTAAAGACAAATAATTACCAAGACTATTGTATATTTCTTCAGCCAATTCCGATTCATTTATGTTAACAAACATTAACAATAGCACTCAATTAGAGTGGGTGAATCTACCAAAGACCGAATGAAAATACCTCTAGCTCCATTCAAGTCGCGGTCAAGTTTTATATCACCTGACCTA
>DAOUSR010000027.1 GCA_030627125.1 Thioploca sp. | reverse complement strand
TTGTAACCGCAAACTAGCAAAACGTAAATCAGCAAGTTGTTGAGGAGTATCGGATTGATTTAAACGGGTTTGGAAATCTTGCTCAAATTTGCTGACACGCTCATGCCATTCTTCCATAGTTAAAGTTTTGGACTCCATAACTTTGGAATCAGCTTCCCAATAAATTTCTTTGGTTATTTGGACAGCGAGGGTGTGTTGTTCGGTAGAGAGGCTAGTGCCAAAAACTTCGTTGACGTTTTCTTCGGCAAGTTGTGCTGGGTTAGACATGATATTCCTTGTATTATTTGGATATATTTATAATACAACGGATTTTTAAAAATCGCAACAGGTATATTTTTCTGGTATAAAATGTACTTACCGAATCGGGAAATGCTATAAATCATTAATTACAGCAGTTGTGGTAAAGTTGCAGTACAGTTAGTTCTAATGTTATAATTTGTTGTTTATGGAAATACGCTTCGTTTCATTCCCGAAACCACCCTACTGTTTAAAAATTGTCCGAATCATTGATCGCTAAAAAGATTAAGAAAATATTTAGAACCATTCTGCGTAACATCAGTTATAATGATATACAATATCTCCTGTTTATCCCCAATTCTAACTCGGAGCCACATTTAAGGTGAGTGAAAAATTTTTACCATTTGCATTACCATGTATTGGTGAAGAAGAAATTAATGAAGTCGTTGACACGTTACGTTCCGGCTGGTTAACTAGCGGCCCTAAAACTAAACGTTTTGAAGAAGAATTTTCTCAATTCATTGGTACACCTCACGCATTAGCAGTAAACTCTTGCACTGCTGGATTACATTTAGCTCTTGAAGCCATTGGCATTCAACCGGGCGATAAAATAATCACTACACCATATACATTTACCGCAACTGCAGAAGTGATCCGCTACTTAGGAGCAGAACCTTTATTCGTAGACATAGACCCAAATACATTCAATATAGACGTACAAAAAATAGCTAAAACACTAGAAACAACTACTGGAATTAAAGCTATTTTGCCAGTCCATTTTGGTGGACAAGCTAATGATATGGATAGTATTTTAGCCTTAGCCAAACAATATTCACTTAAAGTAGTTGAAGATGCAGCTCATGCACTACCTACATATTATAAAGGTAAGTTGGTAGGTAATTTAGGTGATATTACCGTTTATAGTTTTTATGTAACCAAAACGCTTGCTACCGGGGAAGGTGGTATGATAACAACTGCTAATCCAGACTACGCAAAACATATGCAGGCTCTACGTTTACATGGAATTAGCAAAGATATATTCAATCGTAACGCCTCCGATGTACCAGCTTGGCATTATGATATAATAGCTCCGGGTTTTAAGTATAATATGAATGACATAGCGGCAGCTTTAGGCATTCAGCAACTACTTAAAATTAACCGTTTTTTACAACGTCGTACAGAAATTGCCGAACAATATACTCAAGCTTTAGCTGATTTACCAGTCCGTGTCCCTTATCAACATCCTGATAGCACTCATGCTTGGCATTTATATGTTCTACAACTAAAATTAGAAGAATTAAAGCTAGATCGCAATACTTTTATAGACCGTATGAATGCGGCTGGAATTGGTACTAGCGTCCATTTTATTCCATTGCATTTACATACTTATTGGCGTGAACGGTATAATTTCAAACCCACTGATTTTCCAGTAGCACTGGATGTTTATCAAAGGGCCGTAAGCTTACCTATCTATCCATCTATGACTGATGCTGATGTACACAGAGTTATTAAGCAGATTAAAATAATTCTACAAAATTAGTAATAAATTACCTATTTGGGAGCAACATTTCTCTTAAATTGGATTTTCATTTCATAGACACCAAGTTAATAGTGTGGTATCTTTTTAAATGATTACAGTCTCTCTATAAATAGGAGGGAATTTAGCAATTATGACGGAGAAAATATATGAACAAAGAAATACTTACGTTAATTAAACAAGTAGCAAAAAATGGTGAAACAGACCTTGATCTCTCTGAATATGGATTAACAAAACTTCCTGAATCTTTATTTGAATTATCTCACCTTGAATGTTTATCAATTAATGATAATAATCTTACAACTATACCAGCAGACATTGCTAAACTAGCTAAACTTAAGAATTTAGATTTAAGTGATAATAAATTATTAACATTGCCTCCTGAAATTGCTAAATTATCTGAGCTTGAAACGTTATATTTAGAAAATAATAATTTAGCTATGTTAAGTCCAAGTATTGCTAAATTATCCATGCTTAAAACTCTAAATCTTAGTAATAATCAACTAATTGTATTACCAGCAAAAATTTTCAAATTAAGCAAATTAAAAGAATTAAATTTAAGTAATAATCGTCTTATTGCTATGCCGCCAGAAATTGTGGAATTATCTCAATTAAGAAATTTGAATCTTAGTAATAACCCGTTAATTAATGTTGTATCAAATATTTTTCAAATGACTAAATTGAAAACTCTTAATTTGAGCAATGCTAAATTGACAACTTTACCCATAGAATTTTCTCAATTACCTAAGTTAAGAGAATTAGACCTTAGTGCTAATGCCTTAACTATAATTCCGTTAGCTATTTTTAATTTGCATAAGTTACGGGAATTATATCTTAATGAAAATAAAATTGAGATTTTACCACCAGAAATTTCCCAATTAAATGAATTGGAATGGTTGGACTTTCGAGATAATAAATTAACCAGTTTACCATTGACAATGTCTGAACTGTCTAATCTTGACTGGTTGTTATTGGAAAATAATCCATTACCAATACCACAAAATATCTTAGAAGAAGCAGATGATCCAGAAACAATTATTAATTATTATGTGAAACGTTATCCAGCTTAATTTACTTCAATAATTGCCTAAAATCATAATGGATAAAATTGCCGAAATTATTAAAAATATAGATAAATATGTGTTAGGGGAAACTGATGAAGAATTTGTTTGTATTAGTGAGGACGATAATCAAATAGTAGCGGTTGCGATGCTTAAACAAGCTGAACTACATTTGGATATTTTAAGCCGTGATTTCGATCCTGATATATATGATAATCAAGAATTTTTTGATGTAATAGAAGATTTAGCTCTACTCAGCCGCCATTCTCGAATTCGGATTTTGTTACACAATACCAGAAAAGTTGCACAACGAGGACACCTAATATTTTATCTTGGTAAGCGTTTAGGGAGCTTAATCCAATTTCGTTGTATAGCAGAAATACATATGCATATCCCAGATACTTTTATGTTAGTGGATGGAATTGGAGTTATGCATCGCCCGCACAGCGATACTTTAGCTGCTACTGTTAGTTTCCAAGATAGACCAAAAACTAAAAAATTATTGCAGTTATTTAATAAAATTTGGGAAGACAGTGAACCTGATCCTGAATTACGATATATTGTTATATAGCAATTCTTAATTACAAATGCTTCATTCTTAATGAACTTCAATATCAGTTAACTATATGCTAAATTTTCTTGGGATAGGTGCTCAAAAAGCTGGAACCACTTGGTTATATCAAATGTTAAATTACCATGCAGATATTTCATTTCCGGCGGGTAAAGAAGTACATTTTTGGAATCGACAACAACGAGAAATTAACTGGTATAATTCGTTGTTTATAAATGATAAAATTACTGGTGATATTACTCCAGCTTATGGTTTTTTAGCTACTGAGATTATCCAAGAAATTTATTCTCATTGCCCAAAAATTCGGCTTATTTATATAATTAGAAATCCGATCCATAGAGCTTGGTCATCAGCATTAATGGCATTAGGCAGAGCAGAAATGACGATTGAAGAAGCATCTGACCAATGGTTTATTGATCATTTTAATTCGCAAGGTTCTCTCCAACGTGGTGACTATGAAACATGTATAAAGAATTGGTTGCAGGTTTTTCCTAACCAACAATTATTAATATTGCGATTTGAGGAAATAACAAACAATCCTAAACAACTACTTATAAAGTGTTGTCTCCATTTAAATATTGATCCAGCTATTTATCTAGCTACTGAGAATAATATTTTCCAAGAAAAGATATTTGCCGGAGTTGGTCACCAGTTACGTCCTTCTCTCTATCCATCATTATTACATATTTATGAGTCAAAAATTATTAAATTAGGCAACTATCTGCAACAAGATTTCTCTAATTGGCTTGATGGTAGTCTGGATGATAAATAGAAATTAATCGGCACCAATTTTTCCATGTTGTTCTTGTAAGACTACCTTTAATTGCTCACATTCGGTTTTTATTTTAACTAACATTTCTTCCATATCATCAAGCGTGTTGTTTTTACCTGACCGTTCTAAAATTTTACATAAATTTACAATTTGTTTAGCTCCTAAAATTGCACTTGCTCCTTTGAATTTATGAGCAGCAGAATAAATAGCCTCACTATCTTGTAAAGTTATGGCTTGAGTTAAACTTGATAAATAAGTTGGCAATTCTTTTAAATATAATTCTATAATCCATTTGACTTTACTCGGTTTTAAATTACGCAACATATCTTCCAAAACTTTGGAATCAACCTTTTTAGCATCAGTTGGTAGCCATTTATCTAATTTTTTTTCTAATTCATTCAGAACGATAGGTTTGGTTAAATAATCATTCATACCTGCTTCCAAACAACGTTCTTGAGTTGAAGGCATAACATCGGCAGTAAAAGCAATTATGGGAACAGGTTTGGAATTATACTGTTGTTCGTACTCACGGATTTTTTTACTAGCTGCATAACCATCAAGCTCTGGCATATTACAATCCATAAAAATAAGGTCAAAATTTTGTCGTTTTACTGCTTCAACAGCTTCTAATCCATTAATAGCCAATACAACTTTACATCGCATTTGAAGTAAAATATCTTTGGCAACTTCTTGATTTATAAGATTATCTTCTGCTAATAAGATAGTGCAGCGATATATTACATCTTTTTCAACCGGTTCTACGACAATTGCTTTTTTAACTTTAGTTACTCGATTTTCAGTTGTGGCCAACAAACTCATTAATAAATCTAACTTAAAGATAGGTTTATTTAAATTACTAGTTATTTGTTCAAGTATTTCCTCATTTAACTGGTTTTGTAAAGTAGTCATCACAATTAGTTTCAAATTAGCTAATTTAGGTTCAGCTTGAATTTTCTGTAATAATTCTAAACCATCAGTTAATTTTGGTAGCTCTGCATCAATTAGTGCCAATTGATAAGAATTTCCTTCTATAACTGCAGTTTGTAATTTATTAAATGCGGCAACACCAGAACCAGCAACATCTACATTAATTTTCCAAGTACTAGTTTCATTAAGCAAAATTTGTTGATTAGTTACATTATCATCCACAATAAGCAATTTAAGACCATTTAATTTACTAGCTACTAATGATAAATTATTAGCTATCAAATCATCAGCAGTCGCATCTTCTTGAAAATTTAAAACATTATTGGCAGACAAATCGCTAGCTTTTTCAAATGGTAGTTTAAACCAAAAATTACTGCCCTTTCCATATTCACTGGTTAAATTAATTTCTCCTTCCATTTTTTGGACTAATTGGCGAGAAATGAATAACCCTAATCCGGTACCTTGAAAGTTATTTTTGGAATCATTAGACCGAGAATACAATTTAAATAAATTATCATGTATTTCTGGTTCAACTCCAATACCAGTATCTATAACTTCAAAATGTAATACAACTCTACTTGGTGTTTCATTGAAAATTGATACTCTTAATTGCACCTCACCTTTACTAGTGAATTTAATTGCATTGCCTAATAGATTATTGAGAATTTGCCATAATCGACCAGAATCGCCTAATAATTTTAGTGGGAGTTGGCTAGGTAATTTACATAATATTTCCAAACCTTTATTTTGAGCTGGACCAGCGAATAAGCTTACGACTTCTTCGATTACTACTCTAGGATTGAACTCACTGATATTAAGAACTAGGCCCTTACCAGCTTCAATTCTAGAAAAATCTAAAATATCATTGATTACGGTAAGTAATACCTGCCCAGAGTTTTCTACCATCTTGACATAATGTAACTGTTGGCGGGTCAATTTAGTTTGATGTAATAACTTAGCCATTCCCAATACACCATTCATTGGAGTGCGAATCTCATGGCTCATCGCTGCTAAAAATAAGCTTTTAGAACGATTTGCAGCTTCTGCGGTTTCTTTGCTATTTTTTAATTCAAGTTCTGCTTGTTTTCGATCAGAAATATCTCTTAAAACAGCTAAAGTTAAGCGTTCTCCTTCCCATTCTATTCTGGATAATTGTAATTCTCCAATGTGACCTTGTCCTTCTAAATCTTTGAATTTAAATTCAGTTTTTATTTCTATTTTAAATGGAACACATAAACTTTTACCGATCATAGCACTGGAACTAGGTGCTTTGTAAAGTTTTTTTCCAGCCGGATTGACAAACCTAATCAAACCTTCTCGATCACACACAAAGATACTATCTCTGCTACTCCTGATTATAGAACTAGCTTTAGCTTCACTTTGGCGTAATGATTCTTTATATTGCTGGTGAGCTAATGTTCCCCTAACACTATCACCTATCACATTTAATACCGCAACTTCATAAGCTGACCAACGATGGTTATATTTACAATCATCTAAACCGATAAAACCCCAAAATTGGCCCTCAAAATGAATTGGTACTATTGCAATAGACACAATATGTTGTGAGTTTAATAGTGAATAAATTGGCTCTGGAAAATCTTTGACTAAACCTATAATTGGTTCGTCTTTTTTCAAAATATCATACCAACCGGGCAAATATTTATTATAGGAAAAATGTTTTAATGCCTGTGAAATATCATGATATTTATCATTTACCCAGTTAAATCTTTGATTAATAATAAATTCTTCTTCAGTATCTTCATTTTCAAAAATATAAGCTCGATCTACTTCAAACAATTTACCTAACATTTCTAATGCTAGTCGAATTGCTCTATCATGATCTGGAATAGTCAATAAAACATGAGTAATATCAGATACGCCTCGACAAAGACGCTGTTGTTCCTGTAAATATTCGTCAAAATTTTTCCGTTCGGTAATATTAGTATTAGTACCAATCATTCGATAAGCACGACCTTGTTTATCGTATACTGCTGTACCACGTACAATCATCCAATTTATATTGCCATCTTTATCTACAATTCGATATTCTTCTTCAAATTGAGAAGTTTTTTTCTGTAAATAATTACGGGAAGCATTGCGTAACTTGGTTACATCATTCGGATGCACGACAGACATCCAAGCTTCCAAGGCATTAAATATTTCTATATTATCTAGGCCAAGCAGAACTTTTTGATGTGGGCCTAAATACATATCATTAGTTAATAGATTCCAATCCCATACTCCAGTTTTGCCAGCTCGTACTGCCAACATATAACGTTCTTGACTAATTTTTAAAGATTCATCAGCTTGTTTATGTTTGGTAATATCATAAGCAATTTCTAAGCGTACCAAGCGGCCGTCAATCCAATTAATTGTATGTTCATGTAATCTATGCCATTTACCCGTTAAATTACTATAACATTCCCATTCGTGAGAAGTATTGTCATTATTTTGTAAAACGTGGTGTTTGCTACAGAATGGACACAGATTTTCTTGTTGAGAAAAAGCTTGCCAACAGGTTTTACCAACAATATCTCCAAAAATATTTTGGCCATATTTATTGGTATAAATAATTTCATAAGTTTTCAGATCAGCAACGTAAACCAGTGCGTCTAAATTATCAAGAATCAATAATAAATGTTTGTCCGTAACTTCTGAATTTTTAACAATCTTTTTTGGTTTATACGCTGAAATATCAGTAATTTGAGTATAAAAACCAGTTTTGTCTGCTGTTGCTTGCCACAATAACCAATGATAACTAGCATCTATATGTTGACAACGGATTTCAAATGTTTTTGCTTTCCCATCACGTAACTGCGAAAGAGCTGATTTAGCAGTATTAATATCTTGAATATAGGTTAAATCTAATAACTTCGGCCAGGTTGAAATTGCTAATTTAGAACGACCTAAAAATTTTGCAAAAGCTGGAGTAACTTGTTTAAAGTTGCCGTCAAAATCCATGAAACATAACATGGCCCAAGGTAATGATGATAAGTTTTTTTCCAAAATGTGTATCCTCAGATAAATCTTTTTAAAGATTAGATTTTAGCATATTTAATTAAGATGCAAGAATTAGAATCCAAACTGAATGCCAAGATAAAGCTTGGGCATTTACCATATGTAAAAATTAAGCATATTTTAACCTATCTAATCCAATTTCCGATGCTTGTCTCAATATTTTGGCTAAATCAGTATTTTGCAGTACATTTTATTGCTGTTAATTTTAGGAGATAGCCATATTATAGCAATTCTTAATTTGTATTGCTATAATTCATCCAATTGGGAAATGCTCTAGTTAAATTTGACATCCAACTAAATTAATTATAATATTCAACTAACATTTATGGTGTTTGTGAATTTTACAAAGTAAACGGGAAATCAGTGCAAACCTGATACTGCCCCCGCAACGGTAAATAAGTTCAAGGTTAATCTTTTTAAGTCACTGCGTATTAACGTGGGAAGGCGATTAATTGTAATATACTTATGAGTCCGGAGACCGGCCTAAATGGATACTTAATTTTGTTGCGGAGGGCGACAGATATCGAACTCCGAGATTTATCTTGGCATAAGTTCTATAGCTGTTTCTTCTGTATTAACCAGAGGAAAATTCGTTTGAATCCTAGATTTATTGCTATATTATTATTATATCCTACCTTAAACACTGCTGAAACTATGCTTCCAGAAGTTGTTGTGACAGCAACTCGTTATGCTCAAACCAGTCCTTTAGCCTCAGTTACCATAATTACTCGAGAAGAAATTGTTAAGAGCCAAGCTATCAGTATTTCCGATATTTTGCATGGGGTTCCCGGTTTAGATGTCACTAATAATGGAGGTTTAGGCCAAAATACCTCTATATTTATGCGTGGTACCGAATCTGATCACATTTTAGTGCTGATCAATGGAATTAAAGTTGGTTCAGCAACAACTGGTAGTATGGCGTTTGAACATCTGCCGATTTCTCAGGTTGAACGAATTGAAATTGTACGTGGGCCTCGTTCTAGTTTATATGGTTCGGAAGCTATTGGTGGAGTGATCCAAATTTTTACTCGGCACAGTAAAAAACCACATGTTGAAAGTAGTATTAGTATTGGTGCTGATAATACTTATCGAGTTACGACCGGATTTTCTGGCTCGAAGCAAGATAATTGGCTGAGTTTATATGTCGATCATCTTAAGTCTGATGGCTTTAATGCTTTTAAAGGTAATGCTTTCACTAACGAGCCTGATGCTGATGGCTATGAAACTGAGTCATTTAGCACTAATTTTGGCCATAATTTTGCTGATAAAGGCAGTATTTCAGCCCATATGTTGAGAACTAAAGGCAATACGCAATTTGATTCCTCATTCAATAATTCTGCTGATTTTACCCAACAAGTGATTGGTGTTAAAGCAGATTATATTGCTAATGATTGGTGGTTGCTAAATCTTAATGTGGGAGAAAGCCGTGATAAATTTGATGAAACTCCTCAGTCTTATTTTCACACTACTCGTACCGTATATAGCTTACAAAATAATTTTTCCTTGACAAATCATGAATTAATCCTTGGCTATGAAGAACAAACCGATGATGTAGCTAGTCACACTGCTTACACAATAGATTCTATCACCAATAAAGGTATATTTGCTGAATACCAAACCAACTTTGGTTCAACCGACCTATTAGTAGGATTTCGTAAAGATGATAATGAGCAGTTTGGTGAACATACAACTAAAAATATTAGTTTAGGTTATGCTCTAAGCTCTAAAGTTCGGTTTATAGCAAGTTATGGAACCGCTTTTAAAGCTCCATCATTTAATGAATTATATTTTCCTGATTATGGTAATCCTATTCTGGTGCCAGAGGAATCAGAAAGCTATGAAATTGGCTTAATTGGGAGTCGGCAATATTATAATTGGTCGATCAATGCTTATAAAACCAAGATTGACAAACTGATTGCTACTAATTTTGCGGCAGCAACTAATAGCTATTATGCTGATAATATTAATAAAGCTAACATTACTGGGATGGATGGAGCGATAAGTTGGCATCAGAACAACTGGGAATTTAACACAAAAGTATCTTGGTTAAAGCCTGAAGATGATACAACTGGAAATTTGTTGCCACGCCGAGCCGAAAAAAGTATCAATGTTGAATTAGCAGAAAGACATGGTTCAGCCCGGTTGGGTGTGAATCTATTAGTTCAAAGTCATCGGTATGATGATGCTGGTAATACTAGGCGGTTGGCTGGTTATGGTATTGTTAATTTGACAGGTGAATATAATTTTACCAAAAGTTGGGTTTTAAAAATGCGAGTAGAAAATATTCTGGGTAAGGATTATGAAACTGCATATGCCTATAACACACCAGATCAGTTTTGGTTTTTAAGCATACATTTTCAACATTAATTTTTTTCTACGTTTATATTCAATGCTATTTAGTTAAGAAATTGGGTTAGTGTAATCGCAAGTTAGGGTAATCGCAAGTTAGGGTAACCACAAGGGATTACCCCTACAAATGGAAGGGCTGCATCAAAGTAAAAAAACCATAATATAACAAAAAGTTATCAACTAAATTTCATAATTAAATAAAACGAAGCAACTATAGTAATTCTTAATTATGAAATGCTATAAATACGTGATACCATTTATTTTATGTGTAATTTTTTTAATATATTCATAACATTTGAAACCCAGCACCAATATTTAACACTATGCTATTAAGAATAATTGTTTTATTAATAATCGGTTTACAAGTCCAAGCCAGTGAATGGTCTGGTTATATCGAAAATGAGATACGTTATTTTGCTCAAGAACCTTTGGAAGCTAGACAATATGATGGTTTTAATTTATCTCTAGCTAGTCAACTAGAATATTACCATGAATGGGATGGTGGTTATCAAAGTTTCATCTTTGTGCCTTTTATACGTGTGGATCAACATGATTCGGAACGTAGTCATTTGGATATTCGAGAATTAACTTGGTTGAAAGCCGCTCAAGATTGGGAGTTAAGAGTAGGTATTCGCAAACTATTTTGGGGAGTTACAGAATCTCAGCATTTAGTTGATATAATTAATCAGAGTGATTCCGTAGAGCAGCCTGATGGTGAGGATAAATTAGGCCAACCGATGATTAATCTAGCTTTAATTAGAGATTGGGGAACGGTGGATTTATTTATCTTGCCGGGTTTTCGTGAAAGAACTTTTCCAGCTCAAGATGGGCGTTTGTTAAACGGTGGTATTCCCATAGTTGGAGAGGCCAGTTATGAGTCTGCGGCTGAAGAAAAGCATGTCGATTGGGCTGGTCGTTGGTCACATACTATTGGCGATTGGGATATTGGGCTATCTCATTTTGTCGGCACTAGCCGTGCTCCACGTTTATTACCTAATTTTGATTCCAATGCTAATTTAGTTCTAACACCTTATTATGAGCAAATTCAACAGACTGGCCTCGACATACAAATAACTAAAGAAGAGGTGTTGTGGAAATTTGAAGCTATTTCACGTAAGGGACAGGAAGAACGTTTTACTGCTATGACTGCTGGTTTAGAATATACTTTTGTCGGGGCGTTTGATAGCGATGCTGATATAGGAGTTTTAGTAGAATATCTATATGATGACCGGGATGAAGAAGCCTCTACTCCATTTGAGAATGATGTTATGGTAGGGATGCGTATGACTCTTAATGATGTCCAAAGCACGGAGTTGTTAGCTGGTACTATTGTAAGTATGGAATATGATACCCGTTCTTATCTGCTTGAAGCCAGCCGTAGATTTGGAGATAGTTGGAAAGTTAGTTTAGAAGCTTATATTTATTCTAATATTCCACCCACTGATCTAATGTATGGAATGCGAAATGAAGATTTTATGCAATTGACATTAGCGTGGTATTTTTAATACTGAGGTAAAGTTTAATTCATTCTTCGCCAACATTTAAATTAAGGAGGGTAACCATAAAGGATTGCTACACCACGATTTGTAGGGGTAATCCCTTGTGGTTACCCTGACCTTTAAATTAATGGCAGTTAGGTTACGACTGCGTCTAACCTATATTTTATAATGCAAGTCAGTTATATCAAGTTAGGTAACGTTCCTATACCAAGCCAACTGAATATCACTGATAATATAGCATCAACAATAATAACCAGAAAAATTGCTTGTACTACACTTAATGTTACTTGTTTGCCAACTTGGTCTGCTCCGCCTCTAACTTGAAAACCTTGATAACAACCAACTAAAGCAATTACAGTTGCAAATATAGGAGTTTTACCAATTCCAATTAGGTAATTTGTAGTGGAAACCGCTTCTGGGAAACGGTGTAAAAAATCGGTTATACTAACACCAAATGAGAATTTAGCTACTAACATACTCCCAAAAATTCCAATAACATCTGCATAAGCGGTGACTAAAGGCATTAAAATAATCAAAGAGAGCAATTTTGGCAATACTAACAATTCCATTGGTACAATCCCAATCGTACTTAACGCATCAATTTCGTTGGTAACTTTCATCGTGCCAATTTGGGCAGTATAAGCGGAACCACTCCGGCCAGCGATAATAATAGCAGTTAATAATGGCACTAGCTCTCGTAACAAAGTTATGCCAACTAAATCAACGATGAAGATATTAGCTCCATACATACTTAATTGAATTCCGCCTTGATAAGCTAATACTACTCCGGTTAAAAATGCTAACATACCGATAATTGGTAAAGCAGTTAGGCCGTCCGCATATAAATTAAAAAATACAGCTTGCCAACGAATGCGTGATGGTGATAATATTTCTCGCCCTACTAAGGAAAAAGTTTTACCAACAAAATCTAAAAAATTGATTAAATTATTAAAACTTTGATAAGTAGATTTACCTACATTTTCTAAAAAATTGGATTTTGCTGGTAAAATTGTTGGTTGTAATTTGGTGGCATAAATTTTCATCATATCCAGCAAATCTGTATGTTCTGAATCAAAACCCTGTAGTTCGGCAGAACGACCAACCTGTTCTAAAGTTTTATAAGTACGGAATAATAGCCATGCACCAGCAGTATCCATTGTCCGAATTGCACTACCGTCAAAGATAACAGTTGGAATATCTTTAGAACAAATAAATTTTTCTAACTGTAATTCTAATTGATATATACCATCTAAAGTCCAGTCACCACTACAAATGACAGTGTCAATTTGGTTACATTCTATAGTGGCTAGAATAGGGTTTTGAATAAATTCTCTCATGATTTGTCAAACCAGTGTTTCTCAGTTTATAATAATAACATTAGTTATTCAGGAAATACCAGACCTAGCAATTTTTAATCATTGTGAGCAATTATCAATCAATGGAAAACGCTAGTAATTTAAATAGAACTCTGTACTGCCATAGATGGTTCAGGCAATCTTAACAACCATTATTCATAATACTAATATATTAACCATACAAGACAATATTTATAACAAGTAATGATCAATATATACAATACTTTAACCAGACAAAAACAACCTTTAACCCCAATCAAACCGAATGAAGTTAGTATTTACGTTTGTGGTATGACAGTATATGACTACTGCCACGTTGGACACGCTAGAGTTATGGTGGTGTTCGATGTTGTAGCACGCTACTTACGTCATTTAGGTCTTAAAGTTAATTATATTAGTAATATTACTGATATAGACGACAAAATTATTCAACGAGCTAATGAAAATGGTGAAAATATTGATGAGTTAACCAATCGTTTTATCCAAGCTATGCATGAAGATAGTGATGCTTTGGGAGTATTACGACCAGATACTCAACCTAGAGCTACTCAATTTATTCCAGAAATAATTACAATGATTCAAGTACTGTTGGATAACAATCATGCTTACATAACCGATAATGGCGATGTTTGTTATTCAGTACAAAGTTTTACTAATTATGGCAATCTGTCTGGCAAGAAATTAGAAGAACTTCGGGCTGGAGAGAGAGTAAATATAGATGAATCTAAACAAAATTCATTGGATTTTGTGTTGTGGAAAACTGCTAAACCAAACGAACCTAATTGGGATTCACCTTGGGGAGCTGGGCGGCCAGGCTGGCATATTGAATGTTCCGCTATGTCAACTGCTTGTCTAGGTAATCACTTTGATATACACGGCGGAGGTATGGATTTACAATTTCCTCATCATGAAAATGAAATTGCTCAGTCGGAAGGTAGCACTGGAGAAAAGTTTGTAAACATTTGGATGCACAATGGATTTGTTCGCATTAATGATGAAAAAATGTCTAAATCTTTGGGCAACTTTTTCACTGTGCGAGAAGTGCTAAAAAAATACCAACCAGAAGTATTGCGGTATTTTATATTAACCAGTCATTATCGTAGCCCATTGAATTATTCTGATGCAGATTTAGATTCTGCTAAACAAGCTTTGACTAGACTTTATACTGCTTTACGTGGTTTATCCGATAATAATATATATCCAGATAATAATTATAAGCAACGTTTTCAGGCTGTGATGGACGATGATTTTAATACTCCAGAAGCTTTAGCCATCTTGTTTGAGTTATCGCATGAAATTAATAAAGCCCGTGTCGATAATTTACCATTGGCAAATCAACTAGCTAGTGAATTAAAACGTTTGGCTGGTATTTTAGGATTATTACAAGCTGATCCAGAAATTTATCTACAAGGTATAGAACAAGATTCAGCAGCTATAGAACAATTAATCGCAGATCGTAAAACTGCTAGGCAACAACGGGATTGGGCTGAAGCAGATCGGATTCGAGATGAATTGCAAAAGCAAGGAATAGTTTTGGAAGATAGTGCAGATGGAACAACATGGCGAAAAATTTGACACAGTATTCCAAGAAAATCATATAATGCCTACTTGAAAAATAATATTTTCTGGTTTACATGTTGTGACATTAGGTTATGCCATAGATAAAAAGCTGTTTCCAAAGTTTCGTAGGCTGGGTACCACTGCCATTAAGTTAAGAAAATTGGTTAGGGTAACCACAAGGGATTACCACTACAAATCAATATTTGGGCAATCCTTTGCCCTTAACTTAATGGCAGTGAGTCGTAACCCAGCAAGGATTAAAACTTTACTTGATAAATTTCTGCTTTAACGAATTTTTAAAGTTGCTAATCCTATCAATACTAATACCACTGTAATAATCCAAAATCTAACTATTACTCTTGGTTCTGGCCAACCTTTTAATTCAAAATGATGATGCAAAGGAGCCATCCGAAAAATACGTCTTCCTGTCAGTTTAAAAGAAGCAACTTGTAAAATTACAGATACCGTTTCCATGACAAATACTCCACCCATTATCATCAATACTAACTCTTGTCGAACAATAACCGCAACAATGCCAAGTGCAGCTCCCAACGCTAAAGCCCCAACATCACCCATAAATACTTGAGCTGGATAAGTGTTAAACCATAAAAACCCCAAACCGGCCCCAACTATTGCTCCACAAAACACCATCACTTCTCCAACTCCAGCTATATAAGGAATTGATAAATAACTGGCAAAATTTACATGACCAGTGGTATAAGCAAAAATACCTAAAGCTCCAGCTACTAACACTGTGGGTAGAATTGCTAAACCATCCAAACCATCAGTAAGATTAACCGCATTACTAGTTCCAACAATCACAAGATAACTCAATAATACAAATGCCCAAGGAGAAAGCTCAAACATAATATTCTTAAAAAATGGAACAATTAATTGAGTTTCATTCGGAGATTGAGCTGTAGTTACTAAGATAAAAGCAGCTCCTAAACCAAAAACAGATTGCCAGAAATATTTTTGTTTTGCCGATAACCCTTTGGAATTACCCAAAGCTACCTTGCGATAATCATCTATAAAACCAATTAAACCAAATAATAATGTTACAATCAGAACTATCCACACAAATCGATTAGATAGATTGCCCCACAATAATGTGCTTATTGCAATTGCCACTAAAATTAATGCTCCACCCATAGTTGGAGTACCTGCTTTAGATAAATGGCTTTCCGGACCATCATCACGTATACATTGGCCAATCTGATTGCGACTTAAACTACGAATCATAAAGGGACCAATCAATAGAGATATACCTAAAGCAGTAATGGTTCCTAAAATTGCTCGTAATGTTATATATTGAAAAACATTGAAACCTGTATAAAAAATCATTAAATATTCACTAAGCCATAGCAACATATTTTAAATTCCTTCCTGTAAAGCTTGTACTATTTTTTCCATTTGCATGGTACGTGAACCTTTAATTAATAAGGTAGCCGAGGATGGCAATTGTTCAAATATTGCTTGTACTAAACTATCATGATTAATAAAATGATTCCCCCCTGTACCAAAACCAGTGACAGCATGCTTGCTTATGTTACCTATAGCCCATAATCTTTCTACTCCTAATTCTTTAGCTAATTGTCCAGCTTGGCGATGAAATTCCAAACTATTAGTTCCAAGTTCTCCCATATCACCAAGTGCTAGCCAATGCGGAGTCGGAGTATTTTTTAAAACTTGTAGAGCGGCATTAAGTGAAGCTGGATTGGCATTGTAAGTATCATTTATTAATGTAATACCTTGTTTACCCGGTATAATTTGTAAACGACCTGCTACTGGTTGCATGGCTTGCAAACCTTGTTGAATAGTCTGCAAAGAGCAATCACAAGTTAATGCACAGGCAGTTGCTCCTAATGCGTTCATCACATTATGTTGACCAGGTAAAGGTAGTTCGATAGCAATATTACCGATAGGAGTTTGCAACGTAAAATTACTACCTTGCAAATTTATTGCCATGACATCAGCCTGTGTATTCAAACCATAGGTAATAACTTGACGAGAGGCTGCTAAATCATGCCACAACTTAGCATATATATCATCATTGTTAATAATAGCAATTCCAGTATTAGGTAAATTGGCAAAAATTTCACCTTTGGCTTTAGCTACTCCTGCAACAGTTCCAAAACCTTCTAAATGAGCTGGGGCACATTGGGTAATTACAGCACAAGTTGGTTGTACTATTTTTGTTAAATTGGCAATTTCCCCCATGTGGTTAGCACCCATTTCCACAACTGCACAACGATGTTCTTGTTTTAAATTAAACAAAGTTAATGGTACACCAATTTCATTATTAAGATTGCCTTTAGTTGCTAATATTGGAGTAAATTTCTGAGTTAAAATAGCTTTTAACATCTCTTTAGTGGTAGTTTTACCATTACTACCAGTTATTGCAATCACAGGCAAATAAAAGCGTTGTCGCCATAATTTAGCTAAGTTTCCTAGTGCATTACGGGTATCAGCAACTTGTAATGTTGGTAAATCAACCTTAATTTCACGAGAAACTATGGCAGCAACAGCTCCTTTAGCTTTAGCTTGTTGAATAAAATCATGACCATCAAAATTTTCACCAACTAAGGCTATATAAATAGCTTCTGGTTGTAATTGACGAGTATCTATACTGCAACTGGTAAATTTAATATCAGTACCAGATAAGGTTGCGTTTAACCCTGATGCTATTTCAGTTAAAGTGAACATTTATAGATTATATTTTTGACACTGAATTGAGTAAAATTATCTAAACAAGTTTGCAAATAATATTATCATTATGCCAATTGAATTACCATAGTTTAATATTCTTAATTGTCATTCCGAGAACATGAATTCAGAAATTTTGGATATTTATTTACATTAGGATTACCAATTATCTCAATAATTTTTAAACCACCAATAAGATACTCCACCGGCAACAGCTGCTGTAAGCACAGGAACTGCAATTAATACAGTTGTACCAGCCATAACACTACCACCAATAATGGTTAAAGTAGAACCTGTTAATATAGCTGTAATCATAGTTCCAACTATAGCACCAGCATAAGTATTAAGTTTAGCCGCTTCACAAGCTAACTGCTGTTCACAATTACTGTACCAATAATTATTCATTAGTTTGGCTGAACCTAAACTTATAATTCCACTTCCAACAACAGCCAATATAACTGGATTTGCAATACTACCACCAACACCATATAATCCTTCAGCCATAAGCCCGCTATTAGTCCAAGTAGAAACCCCACCAGCTACTAACTGTGGTAACGGAGAGAACGCAAAAGTATTAGCAGAAATAATTAGCCAACTAACATATAACCATTTTTTCATGCTAACACTGTTCCCAAGGTAAATCATGAAAACGCCAACCACTAAAAGTGCTACGATGGTGGTCATCATTCAATGGTCCTTCAAAACCTTCCGAAACGTTATAAACATCAGTAAAATCATCTTTAATTAAAGCATTTCCGGCTTCTAAAGAACGCCGACCACTACGACAAATTAACACGACTGGCACTGCCTCAATATGACAATTATCTGAGTTATAAACTACACCTCCCAGCATTAATTTACGTACATCGGCTGCAAAACGAGGGTTAATTTTCCAATCAGGTTCATCGATCCAAGGAATATGAATAGCTCCTTTAGGATGACCTATAAATAAAAATTCCATTTCAGAACGTACATCAAGAAATATAGTTTTAGGGTTTTCTTGAATCATTTTCCAAGCATCTTGGGGAGAAATGGAAATTACTTTTGTATTTTCTTCGCTCATAAGATTTTATGTTCAGTAAAGGATTGAAAATAAATAATTTCGTGGTTAAGACTATAGCAATTTTTAATAAAATTCAATATAAATATCAAGTCTTTAATTTAATGTAACTCATTCAGGTGGGAAACGCTATAACTACAGTGAAATATAAATCGTTATAGTATTTGCTTCATCATTTGGCATTAATAGTACCTGAAACAGAAAATTCTACTGTTCCATTACTACCTTGTCCTTCATTTGCAGAAGAATCAATAACAACAGTAATGGTTGCAGATTCTGGCTCTGGGCAAATTATGGTCTTTTCCTTAGTTTCATTATCTATGGATATTTCGCAAGGATCGCTAGATAAACTAAAACTAAAAGACATATTATTTTGTTCATCAGTAAGCTTGAAATCGGTACTACCACCCAATATTCCATTGTTAGTTTTAACTTTAAACGTAGTTCCTTTAACCAAAGCATTACCATAGGTGTCACCTATATTTTCAACTAGGAACGTTTCACTACTCTCCATAGGAATAGAAAAAGTTGAAGGAGTAATTTGAATTGCGACTGGAACACTAGTAAGTGAAGCCGGATGAGACGAAAATACTATCTTTATATCCTGCCAAATAGTGGTATTAGCTTGAAATATCCCATCTGGGCCGTTAAAATGAGCATCACCATTCACATCGACATATAGCTCTCCTAAATCAAAAATTCGATTATCATTGGCATCAATATATGGTTCGCTCATGTCGCCTTTATTAGTGATAATTTCTCCCATATCCCACTTACTATTATCATTAGCATCTACAAAACCAAGATTACTATGTCTATCAGCCCCATCGAAATAACCATTGTTATTTGTATCAGTAAAACTTTCACCTACATCAAAACTGCCATTATTGTTAGCATCGGTAAATTTTTCTCCAATAACATCAAACAGGCCATTTCCATTAACATCTATAAAACTTTCCATGCCAGTTGTATAAGCAACGATAGTTACTAAACCCGGATTACCACATAAATTTTGTAGTTTGGTGCCACTTACTCGAAGATAATCAATATTAGCATCATAATCATCGCCACAATAAAAACCAGCGTAACGTAAAGTCATTTCTCCACCTAAATGCGGAGTTGCAGGCCCAGCGGATTGCAGTACTGCGGTGGCTTGACCAAATTCAGTAGTAGTAGTAAATGCACCGCCACCAACGCTTTTTCCAATCGTACCACCTTCTGTGATAAAACTAACCGTAGTTCCGTCTGGGACAATATTTCCAAACCGATCACCAACATAAGCAGTAATATCATCTTGTAACCCAAAAGTAACCCCACCAGCGATATTAAGAAATTCGGCTGCTAAAGATAAATGGTCCGCATCTGGAAAACTACTAACAATAGTGACTCTGGCTATGGTACTAATTGTATCGTTTACAGTAGCTACAACATCAATATTACCAGCTACAGTACCACTACTTAAGTTAACACTTACCAAACCATTATTGGTAGTTCCTTCAGCCTCTATACCACTAACACCTTGAGTCGTGATAGTTTCCCCACCTCCCAAAGTAGTTTTACCTAGAGCAAATTTCACTATAGTATTGTCTGCAACTACATTACCCAATTTATCTTTTACTAAAAATTCTAATTTGGAGCTTTGCACTAAACCACTACCAACTATACCAATCGCTTGTGGCTCTACTTTACTTACTTCAATTGTGCCAGCCGCAGCTGGTTTCACCGTAATAGTAAAGGAATCCGCAACACTGCCAACAGTAGCAGTTATAGTAGCTAAACCTGCTTCCATATCTGGTGTGAACATGGCTTCAGCAGTTCCATTATCGGTTACTACAGATTCGGTAATGATACCTAAATTGGTCGTGAAATTGACTAATGTACCATCTTCTACTATATTACCTTGCCCATCTGTAACAGTGGTATTAATTGAAATATCTTTACTATTAAGCGGTAATGAATCATGTAACGAGCTAATTTTAATAATTAGATTTTCTTCACCAGTTACTATCTCAACCGGAGCAAATTCATTATCACTAGTATTAGTAGTATTATTCCCTTCACTTCCGCTACTGCCACCAAGACAACCAGAGAGTAAGATTAAAATTTGAATTAAGAGTAAATTACGAAAAGACATATTAATTCCGAGTTATTAATTATTGCATGGTTTCAAGTTTCTTCAACACTATTTCTGCATGTTTAGATTCACCATTTTTTCTTTGCACTCGAACTTTTACATTAGACCAAATATTACTAATTTCCCCAGTGGGCGAGATTAAAAATGTCTTTCTAGTCACACCTTCATATTCCTTCCCATAATTCTTTTTCATTCCCCAAGCTTCATATTGTTGCATTACCGTTTTATCTACATCACTAAGTAACATTATTTTCAAACCATGTTTTTTAATAAATTGCCTATGTGATTCGGTATCATCAGGACTTATACCTATCACCACCGCATTTTGTTGAGTAAAATCAATTGCGGTAAAGTCAATAGCTTCATTGGTACAACCAGACGTATCATCTTGTGGATAAAAATATAAAATGATCCATTGACCAACATAATCTGTCAAGCTTATTTCTACATCATCTTGATTTAATAAAGTAAAATCTGGGGCTTTATTTCCAACGGTAAGCATATTATCTCCTTAAACCTATTTATAAAGTTAAATAGTGTACTTCAAAGTATCAAGTTATGTAAAGCGGATTATGAGGCTATCTTTAAGACGGTTGTTCATAATGGAAAAATATGCTATATAATAATATTAATATTAATATTTAAACAGGTAGGAATTCAAAGAGACTCATAGACTATGAAAAATATATATTTGGGAATAATATTATCCTTGTGGAGCATAAATTTAATTGCTGCTGATGCTGGTTGGATTAACAATTTTGATGGTGATTCAGGTAGCTATCTTATCAAACGTAGCAATACTACAATACCAACCACAGTTTTTACCGTTCTCCAAGTTGGAGATGTTATTTCGGTTAATAATGCTAAAAATCACATTGAGCTGTATCTTAATGGTGGGGAAAAATCAGTTAAGATTAAGCAGCAAAATTCTCCTTTTGTAATTACGGAAAATGCTAAAGTACCAGATTCATCAAATGATTTATGGGTATGGATGAAAGAGCGTTTCAATGATTGGCACCAACTAATTCAATTATCGACAGTAGCAGAGGCTTCTAATACCATAACTATGCCACTGTTAAGTAATGAATTGGAACCTGTTGCTTTAATTGCTAAAGATCGGGTTTTATATCTGCAATGGGATGGTGGCCAACCTCCATATACCGTGAATATTCAAAAACGGCTTGATTCTCTAGCTAGCACAAATAACCCTACGACAATGATTAAAATGGATGCTATTAATTTTGTTGCAAATTCTTCTTATCGTGTCAAAGTGCTTGATAGCAAAGGTCAATTTTTTATGGGAGGATTTAAAACTGTAGAACTTACTCAAATGCCAGTTTATCAAGCCATACTAAATAGTCAGTTACCAACTGAAATTAGGCAAACTTTACAAGCAATTTGGTTGATTAAGCAAAATAATGGGGAATGGATTTTTGAGGCGTATCAACAAGTTGCTCCATTTAACGATTACCAACCAGCTAAATTATTGAAAAATGCTTTAGCACGAGGTCAAACTACTCAAACACGGCGTGGAATTCGAGGCTAATAAGTAAGGCTACTTGGAGTTATTATTACCGTGCTAAGTTTGTATTTGGTTCTGTAATTTTAATCCGATTGGCCTAATAAAAACCAGTATCTTGAATAGAATAATACAGAATATGGTAAAATGAAGAATTGTAAGGATTTAGTTTGAGAGGATTAATTAATTGGATTTTAAGGTAAAAACATTAAATATAATCAAGTAGGTAAAATTTATTTCGTTCCTAATTTTATGCTAGGTTTTATATTTAGGAATACTTTTTGCTTCTGCATCACGGGGTGAATACCTGAATTTCCAATCTTATAAGTAATTAAAATTTATAGATAACACTTATTTATTCCTACCAGCTTTATTTCCTAAAAACTATCTAAATCATTATTTATAAATTTTTTGAGTTAAAATATTTAATTATTGTAATTACTAATTATATGAAAATTAATTCCCAAATGACAGTGCTTATTGTTGAAGATAGCCCAACATTAGTAGTGGCATATCAAGAATATTTGCGTAATGAAGCTTGTAAAGTTACCTATTTAGAAACTGGTGAAGAAGCCTTAAAACATATCAAGAAATATGTACCAAATGCCATTTTGCTTGATCTTGGTTTACCAGATATGGATGGTATGGAAATTTTAAAATATGTTAATGAAAATCAATTGCCTTGTTCAGTAGTGGTTGTAACTGCCAGAGGTTCCGTTGATGTTGCAGTAGAGGCCATGCGTAATAAGGCTTTTGATTTTGTTGAAAAACCATTTGATGGCCAACGAATTATTGTTACTATACATAATGCTTTACAAAATCAACAACTAAAATATAAACTTGAACTGTATAAAAAAATTGACCGGTTTAAATATTATGATTTTATTGGTGCATCTTCGCCAATGCAAGCAGTTTATCAAATGATTGAAAATGCGGCATCTAGTAAAGCTACGGTATTCATTACTGGGGAAAGTGGTACTGGTAAAGAACTGTGTGCAGAAGCAATTCATAAACGTAGTCCGCGTAATCAGAAACCATTTGTTGCTCTTAATTGTGCTGCAATTCCAAGAGATTTAATGGAAAGCCAAATTTTTGGGCATGTTAAAGGATCTTTCACTGGAGCAGTCAGCGATCAGGAAGGAGCTGCAGTTCAAGCTGATGGAGGTACTTTATTTTTAGATGAAATAGGAGATATGAGCTTAGATTTACAAAGTAAATTATTACGTTTTATTCAAACCAGTACGATTCAAAAAGTAGGTGGTAATAAATCTAGAAAAGTTGATGTACGATTTATTTGTGCGACTAATCGTGACCCTTTATTAGAAGTACAAGAAAAACGCTTTCGGGAAGACCTTTATTATAGATTACATGTTATTCCTATATTATTACCTCCTTTACGGGAACGTGGAGATGATATTTTGTTAATTGCTAGAGATTTTTTAGGTAAATATGCTAAAGAAGAAAATAAATTATTTACCAGTTTTGCTGCGGAGGCTGAGGCTATCTTACTTAATTATGACTGGCCAGGTAATATAAGACAATTACAAAATATTGTACGTAATGTTATGGTGTTAAACGATGGTAAACGTGTTACTCCAAATATGTTTCCAGAACCACTAGATAAATTATTCAAAGAATATAAAGGTAAAATAGGTAAATCAGATTCTAAACTAGCTGATTCTATGTCAACATTTTCTCGACGCAAAAATATTCATCCACTTTGGCAGGTAGAAAAAGAAGCCATTCAGCATGCAATTGCATTATGTGATGGTAGTATCTCTAAAGCAGCTGGATTATTAGAAGTTAGTCCATCAACTCTTTATCGTAAATGTCAAAATTGGGAGAAAAAAGGTGTTGAAATGGGAGTCACGCATTGAGATGTATTATTAGTATAATTTAAACATAATTATTCACATTAGAGCAGATAGAACGAGAATATTCCAAAAATATAAATAAATCGGAATAGTTTTATACCTCAAATGCTACGGTTTTTTTCAGGCTTAGCACAGTAATTATAACTCCAAGTAGCCTTACTTTCTTAGCAAGACTTAATAGTACAAAGTCAAAAATTCCCAACGTTTCATCAGAATAACACCATTCTTGAACTGTCGATAGGTCTCCAAGATTAAGTTAGAGATCAGGTGCATGGACGTTATCGCTTATGCACCCTACCAAATCGTAATTTATCAATCAAACATATACGGCTTACGAGTTAATTAAATGACTGATATTTAAATTAATTAAGAATTGCTATTAACGGCACACCATTCAACAACTTTAAGAGCGATATTAATGAAAGGATGGAATGTTTCTAAATCACGAACCTTATATAATATTCAGCATTGGAGTGAAGGTTATTTTGATATTAACCAAGCTGGAGAAGTAACAGTTTCTCCTACTCCAAAACAAGCTAATATTAGTCTGTATAAGTTGGCACAAGATTTAAAAGATTTACCAATCTTAGTGCGTTTTCCAAATATTCTGCATCACCGTATAAACAGTTTATACCAAGCTTTTAACACCGCTATGCAGCAGAAAAACTACACCGCTAATTATACTGCGGTATATCCAATAAAAGTAAATCAGCAACATCATGTAATTGAAGCTATTTTAAATACTGGTAAAACCGGATTAGAGGCTGGGAGCAAATCTGAATTAATGGCTGTACTAGCTTTAGCCCCGAAAGATAGCATTGTAATTTGCAATGGTTATAAAGATCGTGAATATATTCGTTTAGCTCTAATTGGCCAACAAATCGGTATCCATACTTATTTAGTTATTGAAAAAGCAACCGAATTACAACTGATTATTGAAGAAGCTAATAACTTAGATGTAATACCACGTTTAGGTATACGAATAAAATTGGCTTCTATAGCCAAAGGTAAATGGCAAAATAGTGGTGGCGAAAAATCCAAGTTTGGGCTAAATTCGGCTCAAATTTTAGATATTATTGAATTAATTAACCAAGCTGGTTTTATAAATAGTCTGCAATTAATGCACTTCCACATTGGTTCCCAAATTCCTAACATTCGGGATATTCAAAAAGGTTTAAATGAGGCTGGACGTTATTATGCTGAATTGCGGGCTTTAGGAGTTCCTATTCATACCATTGATGTTGGAGGTGGTTTAGGGATAGATTACGAAGGTATGCGTTCTCGGCGGCCTTGTTCAATTAACTATAGTATTCAAGAATATGCGAATAATGTAATCCATGAATTTAGCGAAGTTTGTACTGCTTTCAATTTGCCGCAACCTGATATTATCACTGAGACTGGGCGTGCTATAACAGCTCATCATGCTGTATTGATAACTAATATTACTGATGTTGAAACTGTTTCTGATAAAATTCAACCAGCTTCTACCAATGATCCAGAAATTATTCAAGATTTATGGCAACAATTAAATAGTATAACTCAACATTCAGCCTTAGAAGTCTATCATAATGCTGTATATTGGTTAAATGAAGTTCATTCCATGTTTGCTTATGGAGTAATAAATCTCAAACAACGGGCTCATGCAGAGCAATTGTATTATGCTATTTGTAAGCAAGTAAGAGATTTGTTGCAAGATAAGTCTCATGCTCGTATTTACCGGGAAATATTTGATGAACTTAATGAAAAATTGGCAGATAAATACTTTGCTAACTTTTCTTTATTTCAGTCAGTACCGGATGCATGGGCAATCGACCAATTATTTCCCATCATGCCGCTGCATCGCTTAAATGAAGAACCAAATCGACGAGCTACTTTACAAGACTTAACTTGCGATTCTGACGGCCAATTCAAAAGGTATGTTAGTAGTGATGGAATTGATACCAGCTTACCAGTCCACACATTCACTCCCAATGAACCATATTTAATTGGGATATTTTTGATAGGAGCTTATCAAGAAATTTTAGGTGATATGCACAATTTATTTGGAGATACTAATTCTGTCAATGTCAATATTACATCTGATGATAGTTATGAACTAATCGCTCCTATAGAAGGCGATACCGTAAAAAAGATGTTAAATTATGTTAATTTTGACACTGACCAATTATTGAATAATTATAATACTAGTTTACAGAGAACTAATTTAAGCTCAGCCCAAAAACAATTATATTTGCAAGAATTAACTGCCGGATTGGAAAATTATACTTATCTGAAAATTTAATAATTTTAGATTTCAAAGGGTGTAGATTCTTTACACTGTAAAAATAAGAAAAGTATGGTATAATTGAGAAAACCCTGAAAGAGTAAAAAAATAATGGCAACAATAATATCACAAAATGAGAAAGAATT
>DAOUSR010000089.1 GCA_030627125.1 Thioploca sp. | reverse complement strand
GTCTGTTGAATTTAAAGCAATTAAATAACATTAAACTTCTTCTGTATTATATATTATTAATTAGGTAGTACTAAACAAAGTAGTGGTTGATTTATTAATCAATTTATTGTAATTTTAAATCATTACCACTACTTTATCTTAAATCACAATTTGCAATTCATTCTTGCGTATTTCTTCTAAGCGACTGATTAAATTAGAAGGACGGATATGAAAATAAGCCATTGTGCGGCGGCAGAATAAGCCAACATGATTAGGGGCAATATGTTCTGGACAAGCGGTCATACACAAATTGCACATTACACATTCGATGAATAGTTCTCCAGCTTCTCTAAACTTACCTTCATCAGCTAATTCCACTCCATGTTGAACCTCAATGCCCTTTGGACATGATTCAGTACAACCACCACATTCTCTACAATTACTGGTTTCTGGGAAAATTTGCTGAAATTCATTTTGTACTTCCCAAGAAGTTTTTATATCGGAAAGTTGGTAAGAATGGTGGGTAGGAGATGGGAATTCTATGAAAATAACCTGCATTCCGTCTTCGACAAAGGTTTGGCAAGCTAATTCCATACGCACTTCATTACTATTTGTTTTGCGTACCATAATTCGGCAAGAACCACAAACTCCTTCTAAACAACCTATACCTTCCACTCTAGTATAACCAGCGTGCCAAAATGCTTGGATTACGGAAAATGAACCTGGTGCTTCCACTTGTTCGCCATTGATAGTAAGATTAACTAGTTCTTTATTCATAATTTTATTCAAGGTAATTGACTGGTTATGATTTTACAATAGATATGATAATAGGTATAGCTTATATAAAAATATTGTCACTCAACACTGATAATTTAGAGTGAACATCGTGTTGACTATAAAATAGTGCAAATGAATTGTCAATATGCTATTGAAGTGGAGCTTATGAAACAGTGTGTTTCCAAGTAGATATTTTGAAATTCAAAACCTAGCTTTGTAAGATTTTTAGTTTAAATATACAAATCTTTGCTTTGAACTCCAACAGTTATCTATCTTAAACCATATCACTCACATTATTATCCAACGAATTCACAATAATGCCAAAATTTTCTCCTTCACTTCTCTTAAATTTAAATCTCCGACATGGCGTTCTACTATATTGCCATTTCGATCTACAACTGCTGTGAACGGCAAAGCACCTAGACGATTGCCAAACATTTTAGAGATATTAATCACATCATTACCTTCCAAAATTGGGTAATTGATATGATTCTCCTTCACAAATTTTTGCACCGCTTCATGCTCATCAACAGCAATACCAATAATTTGTAGACCTATCTCACCATAATCATGTTGAATTTCAACGAATAATGGAATTTCTTTAATACAAGGTGGACACCAAGTTGCCCAAAAATTCACTACTAAAATTTTATTATCCCATTCAGAAACATTTCGAACTTTTCCGTTTAGGTCAATGAGACTAAAATCCGGTCGATAAGTTACTTGCTTCTCTGTTCTTTGCGGTGGGTTAAACCACAAATATCCGGCGACACTAGCCACACTGGTCATTATTAATCCTACAAATAGGACAAAATGAGCCGGTTTCATTATTGCAGTACCTTTGTTAAATGTTGACTAAATTCTTCAGCAGGCATAAAACCAACGACTCGATATGAACGTTGTTCCTGCCCATTAGAATCAAAAAATAAAATAGCTGGTGGGCCAAAAATACCAAAACGCTTATATAAAGCTCGGTCTTGGTCATCGTTGGGAGTGACATCAGCTTTTAACAATACAAATTTAGCAAGTCCCTTTTGCACTTCAGCATCGCTAAAGGTGAAATGCTCCATTTCCTTGCATGAGATACACCAGTCAGCATAAAAGTCCAAGATAACTGGTTTGCCTACCGCAGCCGCTAATTCATATTCTAGGCCGCTAATTCCTTTAATATTTTTAAATTCGGTTCCCAGATTTTTATCGGCATCTGATTGAATTGTAGCTTGAAAATTTTGTAATGGTTTTAATAAATTATTATTTCCAGCTGCAACTCCAATTATTAATAATATACCATAAATCAATAGTATAAAACCAATTCCTTTCCATAATTTATTCCAACCGGAGGCTTGTTCACCAAGCCCGTCTAAAGCTTTCATATAAACTGCGGAAATTATTAATAAGCTTGCCCATAATAAGATAGTTATTTGAGCTGGAATAATTCTTTCAACCATCCAGATGGCAACTCCTAATAACATTACTCCAAACACATTTTTTACTGAATCCATCCATTGGTCAGCTTTGGGTAAGAAATGGCCGGCGGATATACCAATTAAAATCAATGGAATACCCATACCAATTCCCATGGAGAATAAAGCAGTTCCGCCTAAAATCCAATCTCCAGTTTGGCTAATATAAATTAACGCTCCAACCAATGGTGCCGCTACACAAGGGCCTACTATAAGAGCAGAAAGCACTCCCATTATCGCAACTCCAATTAAAGTTCCACCTTGTTGTCGGTTGCTGAGGTTAGTTACCTTGGTTTGCAAAAAATTTGGTACTTTTAATTCGTAAAATCCAAACATGGATAGAGATAAAACCACAAATACTAATGCAAAGCTGAATAATACCCAAGGATTTTGGAAAGCAGCAGCTAAATTAGCTCCCAACATTGCAGTCAAAGCTCCAACCACAGCATAAGTGAAAGCCATTGCAATTACATAAACCAACGACATCAGGAAAGCTTTATAAGTAGTAATGGTTTTACCTTGCCCAATAATAATACCAGATAAAATAGGAATCATTGGAAAAACACAAGGAGTTAAAGACAGCAATACTCCTAGTCCAAAGAAAATCATTATAGTGTAGAAAAAACTAGCACTAGCCAGCATATTAGCCAGCCGATCTTGCTCAGAAGTATTATTATTTTTAGAATCAGTTCCAGTTGGATAGGTCAAATTTACTATTTTAGTTACTGGCGGATAACATAGACCAGCAATGGCACAACCTTGATATTTAACCGTTAAGATTAAATCCGGCTTCTCCATTTGATTGAAAGGTAATTTTATTTCTAACAATGGCTGTTGGTAAATTTGCACATCACCAAAAAATTCATCAGATTTCAGCTTGCTAGGTGGTAATTCAATTGCTCCCAAAATGCTGCCAGTCAAAGTAAATTCTATTTTATCTCGATATAAGTAATAACCATCAGCAATTTGCCACCGAGCTAATATCTGGTCTGGTTCGGCAAATTCGGCTGTAAAGATGAAAGCGTCTTCTACCTTGATGAATTCTTGAACGGCTGGTGGTTGGTTTGATTGTTCAATAGGTGTTAGCCAATCAAAGTTTGTTTTAACTAGAGAATTACTTGTTGAACTTGAGGAATTTTCCAGATTAGAAAAATTAGAAATTATCTTTCTTTCAATAAAATTTTTAGTGTCAACAAGTGCTGTTCCATTTACTATATCTATCTGTACTAGCTTTTTTATAGGAGGATAGCATAATCTATTTTTAACGCAACCTTGATAACTTACCTCTAAGCTCATAGTATCTTGAGTATTTGGCAACGGTAGTTTAATAGTTACTTGTTGCTCATATACCTCTGTTTTACCATACTTGACATCATTCTCAATTTTAGCTGGTGGAAACTGTGCCTCGTTAAATAAATCAATGTTATTAAGCTTAAATCTAAATTGATCACGGTATAAATAATGTTCTTCGGTAATTTTCCAATGTAAAGATATGGAATCTTTTGCTAAATTTGCTGATAATATAAACGCAATATCTGGACTGAGGATATTAAATAAATTGTTAGCAGGCTGAGGAAAATTATCAGTCGTAGCTAATATGTTACAATTCCAAATTAATAAAGTTAAAAGTATAATTCGTATCATTTTAATTGCCAATTAATGTTTATCTAAATTAGTTGTTTCATCTAACCAAGCTAAATAACTTGGTAACCCAGTTTGAATAAATAATAATACTTCGGATTCATTAACAATTTTGCCTTTTAATTCGTAAAATGATCGAGTATTAGGTAATATATTAACGCAACTAACTAAATGTTTTTCTAATAGCAGACAAGATAAACTTTCTGCAACTTCTAAGTTTGGACAGGTTGTTAATAATAACTGATAATCGCTTTTCACAAAATCACCGTTTTAAAATTTAATGACGCTGGAACGTCAGAGTGTTTATTCTTTTCATATTTGAGATAGAATATAGATGATAACTTAAATACAATGATATTACTACAATGACTACATTTCAATTATTATTACTATTATTTATTATTGTTCCTATTTTGGAAATTTATTTACTCATTACGGTAGGTAGTGCAATTGGTGGGTTTACTACCATATTATTAGTAATTTTTACCGCAATTTTAGGGGCTTATTTATTACGAATTCAGGGTTTAGCAACAATCCAAAAAGCTCAATTAGGTTTAAAACAAGGGCAAGCACCAACTAGCATTTTAGTAGAAGGAATTTTATTATTAATCAGTGGAATATTATTACTAACCCCAGGTTTTGTGACAGATGCAATAGGATTTACCTTTTTAATTCCTAAAATCCGCCATAATTTAGCTAATTTGTTACTTAAAAATGTTAAAATTGTAAATCCAACTCAGAATCCTACCAGAAATTCCAATAACCCTAATAAAACTATAGAAGGAGAATATAAACGAGATGACTGAATAATTGAGTTTACCCTAGCCTACATAAAATTATGATTTGTAGGGGTAATCCATTGTGGTTACCCTAGCCTTTAAATTAAGGGCAACCATAAAGGATTGCCCCTACGTAATATAATGATCTGTAGTAATCCCTTGTGGTTACCTAGCCAATTTTATGAAAAATATTGTATTACATGATTATTTTGAGTCTTTAGAAGGTGGT
Organism: Thioploca sp.; assembly: GCA_030627125.1. Lineage (GTDB taxonomy): Bacteria > Pseudomonadota > Gammaproteobacteria > Beggiatoales > Beggiatoaceae > DRQV01. The sequence continues at coordinate 8,527 of DAOUSR010000089.1, read as the reverse complement.
GGTAGACTTAGCAATGTTTTGGCTCACGGTTTAAATACAGATTTAGGTTATGGTTTTGCTAGTAACGGACATCCTTTTATAGAAAATTTAACTCAGCAAAATTTGATGGCCTACAGTTCTATACCATTATGGAGACAATTTAAACTAGCTTATGCTTTCAGTAATCGTACTAAGTTTTTAGAAAATTATGCGACAGTGATTTATAGTGGTTTTTACACACCATTAGCAATCCAGAATCACTTAAATGGTAAAAATATTTTATATTGTCATACCCCACCTCGTTTTATTTATGACCAGAAAGAATTCTATTTAAAACGTTTACCAGCCCCCTTACGTCCTTTATTAAAAGCTTTTATTAACTATTTACAACCACGTTATGAAAATTCTATAGCCAAAATGGATTTATTAATAGCTAACTCTGAAAATGTATCGCAACGTATGCAACATTATTTAGGTAAGCAAGCAACGGTAATATATCCTCCCTGTGATACCAAGCGTTTTATATGGCTAGGGCAGGATGATTATTACCTGTCTATGGGACGTTTGGACCCACTTAAACGAATAGACTTAATTATTAAAGCTTTTTTAAAAATGCCAGATAAACGTTTAGTGATTACATCTGGTGGTGAGGAGTTACCAAAATTAAAAAAATTAGCTAATAATGCTCATAATATTTATTTTACTGGTTGGATTAGTGATAATAAGTTAGCCGAATTAGTGGGTAAAGCTATTGCAACTTTATACTTAGCAAAAGATGAGGATTTTGGTATGTCGCCACTGGAATCTATGGCTGCTGGTAAACCGGTGATCGGGGCTGCTGAAGGCGGTTTATTAGAAACCATTATTCCAACAAAAACTGGACTCCTATTGGAACCATCATTACCAGCAATCTGTCAAGCAGTAAATGCGATGACTCCAAAAAGAGCTTTAGCTATGCGAAATTCTTGTGAAACACAAGCCAAACGTTTTCGTACAGAAATATTTTTAGAAAAAATGCGAGAATATGTAACCTAAGTTAGAAAAATTCTGAATGCTTAATTCTTGTGAAATTAAAACCCAGCCATGGCAAACCAACGTTTAGCTTCCTCTAAATCTTGCTCAACTCCTTGACCTTCTTTATATAGATTGCCTAAAGTGGCTTGAGCTCCAGCTAGACCTTGTTCAGCTGCTAATTTAAACCAAAGTACGGCTTGAGCGTAATCTTGTTTCACACAGTCTCCATCCATATACATAAATCCCAAACCATGTTGAGCCATGCCCAAATTTTGTTCAGCTGCAGCTCGCATCCACTTAACTGCACTATTTTTATTGACAGTCATACCTAATCCAGCTTGGGCCATAATTGCTAACCTATATTGAGCATCGGGATGACCAGCTTCTGCCAATGGTAATAGCAAATCATATGCTATAGGAAAATGTTTAGCTTCAAAGGCAGACATACCACTGCTAAACGATAATTCATCATCAAGGGATAATTCTTTCATTTTTTATCTCTATTTAAATAATGGTGTCCAAGATTTATCTTGGGATTAGTCAAACTATAGTAATTCATAATTAAGAATTGCTATATCCAAGTTGTATAAACTCTAAAAATCAATTAAAATAAATCAATCCCTTAAACTTAAGGAATTTACGTTCAAAAATAGTCTACAGCCAGTATCTATAAATTACCCAAGGAAATAATTAATTGAAAATTTATCAACTTATTATGTTTATTATTTTTTGTTGGCTAGGAACTAGTTATGCTATTTCCCCTAATATAGCAGATCAACTTGATATTAAAGCAATAAAAAGTATTAATTTAGTCCAAACTGATAAAAAATTTCGAGCTTTTATCGTAGTACAGTTTAGTAGCTCTGCCACAATAGATATGAAATTTAAACACTCTAATTTTCTCATTAATTTTCAAGATAATATGGAAGCTGATGTATTTTTAGGCACTACTCAACCGACAGAAATTTTTTTTCCAGCAAGCGAGAATGGTATAGACAGTTTAGTTGAGAAAAAGTTAGAGGTACTAGTTGGAGAAAATAATATAAATACTATCAATCGATTAATGAATTTATTCAATCTTATCGGTAACCCAGATTCTGAATTTGCTATGATATTGTCTGGAACAACAGAAGTTGGCACTAAAACTAAACGAGGTTGGTTGTATCAAGGTCAAGTAACGATAGAGGATTTTGTATTCTATCCAACTATACAACGGGAAGTTTTGTTTAAATAATTGTGATAATTTAGCTAAATTCAGATTATGTTGACATTTCATCTAATTTAAATGAAAATAAATAGTTTTGTGAGATAATATGTCGAATAACATATACATGATGGTCGGGGCGAGAAGATTTGAACTTCCGACCCCCACAACCCCATTGTGGTGCGCTACCAGGCTGCGCTACGCCCCGACTGTTGGAAGCATCATACTAAATCAAAATTTACTTGTCAAGCTTTAGTATTTTTCGGACCAAGCTTTATCACTTTGTAAATGACACCAAACTAGATGTTGTTCTACACCAGTTGTAACTAACTCTGGATCGATATGCCGACATTTTTCCATGACTACTGGGCAACGTGTATGGAAACGACAACCAGCAGGTGGATTTAATGGCGAAGGTACATCTCCTTCCAATAATTTATTTTCTAGAATTATATCTGGGTCTGGGATTGGATTAGCTGCAATCAAGGCTTTAGTATAAGGATGTAGTGGCGATTTAAACAAAGTTTTTGCTGATGCAACTTCAACAATTTTACCCAAATACATTACTGCAACCCGATCCGCTATGTATTGTACTACATTCAGATCATGAGAAATGAACAGATAAGATAAGTTATATTCAGCCTGTAAATCTCGTAATAAATTAATGATTTGGGCTTGAATCGATACATCCAAAGCCGATACAGGTTCATCACAAATAATAAACTTAGGATTTAATGCCAACGCTCTCGCAATTCCAATGCGTTGCCGTTGCCCACCAGAAAATTCATGTGGATAGCGAGAACAATAAGAAGGTGATAAACCCACTCGCTCAAGTAATTTATTAAGATGTTGCTCTAATTTAATGCCTTTCGCAATTCCATGAACTTTAAGAGCTTCTCCTATTATATTGCCCACTGTCATACGTGGATTAAGGGAGCTATACGGGTCTTGAAAAATAACTTGCATACGTTGGCGTATATTACGCAACTCAGATTTATTCATTTCCAGTAGGTTATCACCCTCAAAGTTTATCTTGCCAGCAGTTGGTTCTAATAAACGTAGTAAAACTCGGCCAACAGTAGTTTTACCACAGCCAGATTCGCCAACTAAACCAAGAGTTTCACCTGGATAAATTTCAAAAGAAATATCATCGACAGCTTTTACCCAACCAGTAATCCGAGACAAAAAACCACTGCGGACTGGAAAGTATTTTTGTAAATTTTGAGCAGAAATAATTGGGGTAATTGGCATAGTTTAACGAATAATATTATCCATACCTAATTCAAAAGTATCAGTTTTATTATTAACTTTTATTTTATAAAAACCTGAATATAAACCGGCTACATCAAGTGGAATAACTTCTGCAAAAGCTTGTTTTACTTTATTAGGACAAGTTTTATTGGTATTAGATGCTGTAGTAATTTTTAATATCAAAGTATCACCATCTTGTTCTTCAGTAATTTGGTCTATTATAGTACAACTATCAGGCAGACTGCCTCTAGCTACTATACTAACTTCTATAGGAAATAATTCTGTCATCATAACTTTAATATTTTCAACTATGAGTTCATCAGGATCAGGTTTTGCAATTTCCGATACTATATGTTTTGCTATTGGCTGATTAACTGATGATGAACAAGCTACCAAGATAAAACTTGATAGAATTACTGACAATTTAAACATATTGATTCCAAAGTTAATATTTCTTCCATACCTACAATGCTAGTAGTATACCTAAATACACTACAAATTTTCAAATCTAATATTGACACTGATAACTGACCAATATTAACATATAATGCCAACGTTTAGTTTTTTCTCATACATATTCCAATTCTATACACACTAAAAATAATTCATACCCAGTGCTGACATTCTTAAGCATGAATTTATTATACACAACTCTAGTTTTATAGCTTAATAACATAATAGATTTATAAAAAAGATGATAGAATATACTCCAAAATAGAATTTGCTTTTGATATGAACTGCCATAATCCCGATCAAAAATGGATGTACCATGCTTTAGAACTGACAAAGAAGGGAGAAGTTCCAGTTGGTGCTATAATAGTACAGAATGATATATGTATTGCAGAAGGTTGGAATCAGCCGATTGCTAGTTGTGATCCTACTGCCCATGCAGAAATAATCGCATTACGCCAAGCGGCTAAATATTTACATAATTATCGATTAATTGATGCAACTTTATATGTAACATTAGAACCTTGCACTATGTGTGCAGGAGCTATTATTCAAGCCAGAATCAAACGAGTAGTATTTGGAGCTTATGATGAAAAAGCTGGAGCTGCTGGCAGCCGTTTTGATATTTTAAGAGATACCCGGCATAATCATCAGGTAGAATGTGTTAGTGGAGTGTTAGCACAAGAATGTAAACAATGTTTGAGCAATTTTTTTATTCATCGACGTAAATTAAACTAATCCCTATGGCTAAAAAGCTAATTTCATCTGTACGAGGAATGAATGATATTCTTCCTGAACAAACTCCAGTTTGGCGATATTTTGAAACTGTTATTCGGCAAGTTTTAGATAGTTATGGTTATCAAGAAATTCGTTTACCAATGTTAGAAGCAACTGATTTATTCAACCGTTCTATTGGTGAAGTAACTGACATTGTTGAAAAAGAAATGTTCAGCTTTACCGATCGTAATGGTGATAATTTAACTTTACGTCCAGAAGCAACAGCTGGTTGTGTCCGAGCTGGAATTCAACATGGATTATTCTATAATCAAATTCAACGGTTATGGTATATTGGTCAAATGTTTCGCCATGAACGTCCACAACAAGGACGCTATCGGCAATTCCATCAGATTGGAGCTGAGATTTATGGGATAGAAGGACCTGATATAGATGCTGAAATTATTTTAATGACTGCTCGTTTTTGGCGACAATTAGGTTTGGATAACTTGGAATTGCAAATCAACTCGCTTGGTTCTACAGAAGCTCGGGTTAAATATACGCAGCAATTGGTAGATTATTTCTCCGCTTATCATGACCAACTAGATGATGATAGTCAACGGCGTTTACGCACTAATCCACTCCGAATTTTAGATAGTAAAAATCCACAGATGTTGCCTCTGATAAAAACAGCCCCACAATTATTGGATTGTTTGGATACAGAATCACAAGAACATTTTGCCAAATTGCGGGAATTACTGGATCAAACTGGGATAAAATATCGGGTTAATCCTTGTTTAGTAAGAGGTTTAGATTATTATAATCGAACTGTATTTGAATGGGTGACTGAATATTTAGGAGCTCAAGGGACTGTTTGTGCTGGAGGACGTTATGATTCTCTAGTAGAACAAATTGGTGGCAAAGCAACCCCAGCGATTGGGTTTGCAATGGGTATTGAACGGTTAGTTTTGCTATTATTACAAAGTGATTTACCAATGCCTAATAATGCTCCAGATGCGTATTTTATTTTGGTTGGTAATGAACAAGTGACTAAACAAGGTATGTATTTAGCTGAATCATTACGTGATGCTTTACCAAATCTGCGTCTGGTTATGAATTGTGGCGAAGGTAGCTTTAAAAGCCAGTTTAAACGAGCGGATAAAAGTGGAGCTAAATTAGCATTAATACTTGCTGAAGATGAACTTGCTAACCAAAAAATTACGTTAAAATACTTGCGTGAAAAACGTCCTCAAGTTATATTAGCACAATCAGAATTAATTAATTATCTCAAAAATTTAGATTAAAGGAATTATTGTGGCAGCTTACGAAACAGAAGAAGAACAAATTGAAGCGTTAAAAAAATGGTGGAAAGAAAACGGACTATCAGTTGTTGGTGGAATAGTAATAGGTTTTGCCTTACTATTTGGTTGGCGTTGGTGGCAGGCTTATACTGAACAACAGTCTCAAATTGCTTCGGATGCTTATGAACATATATTGATGTCTATAGAACAGCAACAAATTCAACAAGCCTATAGTACTACTGATAAGCTACTAGCTGAACACAGCGACAGTACTTATTCAGTTTTAGCAGAATTGAACATGGCTAATCAAGATGTAGAAAGTGATGATATTGAGGCTGCTCATGCTCGCTTACAATGGGTAATAGATCAAAATATTGATGTATCAGAATTTAAGCATATAGCTAGGTTACGTAAGGCTCGACTATTTATGTCACAGGGTAAGTTAGATAAAGCTATCAATTTGACTGCAAACATACAAACAGAAAAGTTTAAAAGTTCTTATGCTGAACTACGTGGCGATATTGCAATTGCACAAGGTAAGATGGCTGAGGCTCGTATTGCTTATTCTGAAGCTGTTAAAGGTGAGGATTTATCTCAGCAACATCTTAGCTGGATACAAATGAAATTGGATGATTTGGGGCCAGAAAAACGGATTGAAGCTATGGTTCCAATAGATGCTTTAAGCACGCCTACTACTGATGAAATTGTAGATTCTCTAAGCACGCCTACTACTGCTGCAACTGTAGATTCTCTAGGTACACCATCTACTAGTGAATTAAGTACTATTCCAGTAGAAATTTCTGAGCTTGCAACTCCGCAGACTACTGAGTAAAATTTATTGGAGTCTAAAATTTATCTTGAATTAGTTAAGTTTGGACTCCTAACCAATTGTTTAGATGGATGGTGGGCCTGGTAGGACTTGAACCTACGACCTGCCGATTATGAGTCGGATGCTCTAACCAGCTGAGCTACAGGCCCTTATATAAGGGAAACAACATTATATCATGTTATGGAAAAAATACAATAGTTAAACTTTAATCAAAGTAAATAAAACCTATTTACAAAGTTATAGTACCTACGTTATAAAATTAATTTCCTATCTTAAAAGATTATCAAAAACTATTTTAAAATATTTACTAATCTTAAATGTCTTTAAAACCTTTAATTACCACTTACCAAAAACGAGTTGATAGTATTTTAGACAAATGGCTACCTAATACTAATTCAATTAATTTGCACCAAGCAATGCGTTATGCTGTATATAATGGAGGTAAACGGATTCGTCCAGTATTAGTTTATTTAACTGGTACAGCATTAAACGTTCAACTAGAGCAATTAGATATTCCAGCATGTGCAATTGAGCTTATCCATGCTTATTCCTTAGTACATGATGATTTGCCAGCTATGGATGATGATGACTTACGACGTGGTAAACCAACTTGTCACAAAGAATTTGATGAAGCAACAGCTATTTTAGTTGGTGATGCTCTGCAAACTTTAGCATTCTATACGCTCAGTCATACTAAAAATATAGCAATGATCGAAACTTTAGCCAGTAGTTCATTAGGTATGGTTGATGGACAAGCTATAGATATAGAGGCAACTGGACAATCTTTAAACCTTATTCAATTAGAAAACCTACACAATAATAAAACTGGAGCCTTGATTAGAGCCAGTATTAAGCTTGGGGCATTATCTTGTCCAAATATTGATTCAGACAGATTGAATAAATTAGATAATTATGCAAAATGTATTGGTTTAGCTTTCCAGATTCAAGATGATATTTTGGATGTTGAAGCGACTACCGAAACATTGGGTAAATCTCAAGGTTCTGATATTGTTAATAATAAAGTCACTTATCCATCTTTATTAGGAATAGAAGCTTCTAAACAAATGGCTAAAAATTTGATTGTAGATGCTCTTACCAGTTTGGAAAAATTTGGCGAACCAGCGGAACCACTACGTTGGATGGCAAATTATATTATAACTCGCCATTATTAAACTTAAAAAGTCGTAATATATCATATATCGTAGGTAAAATATAAAATATAAATATTGTTTTATTTCAAGATATTATCTTTTTTGTAAACTTGATTTACCTGTAGATAATGAGAAGTTACCCATTGATTATGAATATATTGTAAATTAGGTAATTGGTAACAAATAAATATCATAATTTACAGAATTAAAATATTTTCAGGATAAAATCAAAATCTGTTATAGTTGGCTTTCATTCTGTTAATTCTTAAATTCTGTAAATCCTGATTCTGACTATTATTTAATCATTCTCTTTCTTACTATCATTCCTCAACCGCTTCTCAACCATATCTAAACTCTCAATATGTTTAGCTGGCTGTTCAGAGAAGTTATTACGAACCAGTTCCTTATCCACCAAAGAATCCAAACTAAATCCTGCACCATGACAATTCATGCAAACACCACGCATCATCTTCTGGGTTGGACGTAAATTTAAATTTTGATTATGCTGGACAATAGTTTTCTGAATATCGCCGATTTTTACAATCTCTTTTGGTAAATGACAAGTCGCACAAGAAACTCCAGTACCTTTAGCAGCTTGACCTTTCAGTTCCTCATTCAGCAACCTAAAATGTGG
>DAOUSR010000098.1 GCA_030627125.1 Thioploca sp. | reverse complement strand
TAGAGGATGATGACCTTTCTTTAGATAGCTTAGATGATAGTGAAGAATTATCGTTAGAGGATGATGACCTTTCTTTAGATAGCTTAGATGATTCTGAAGAACTATCGTTAGATGATGACGACCTTTCTTTGGATGGCTTAGATGATAGTGAAGAATTATCGTTAGAAGATGACGACCTTTCTTTGGATGATTTAGGAGGTAATGAAGATTCAACAGAACTATCGTTAGATGATGACGACCTTTCTTTGGATGATTTAGGAGATAATGAAGATTCATCCGACCTATCATTAGAGGATGATGAGGATTTAGATTTAAGTATGCTAGGACTAGATGATGAGGATGTAGTTATTGAAGATTTAGGTGATGATGATGACCTAGATGATTTGTTAAATCAATTAGATACTAGTGAAACGTCAGATGATGTTAAAGATGAAAATGATGAAGATGAAATAAGTAGTCAATTTGATTTAGCACAAATGTTTATAGATATGGATGATAATGATACAGCTCGTGGCATCCTTGATGAAATAATTCAAAATGGTAACGAAGAACAACAGCAAAAAGCTCAGGCTATGATAACAAATATTTAATACATTGCATCCTGTTATACGTCTTATCTGCTTCTTATTATTGGTTGTTGGACTGGTGACAACCAATAATATACTATTTATTATTTTAATAATTTTTTTTATTTATAAATGTAATTTATCTTCAGTAATCCCTACTTTAAAACGTTTACGTTGGTTATTTGTATCCATATTAATTCTAAACTTATTTTTTAACTCGGATATACTGGATATTGTAAATCTATTTGCCGCAATTGAAAAAATCATAATATTAATTGCTATAGTAATTGCAGCCCATTTATTCCTAACAACAACCACAACTCAAGAAATTATTTCAGCCTTACAATGGTGGCTTTTACCATTAACTAAGTTAGGTTTTCCAACTGAAAGGTTAGCAGTTCGTGTTGCATTAATTCTTGACACAGTCCAAACTGCACAGAGTTTTTATACTGATACAAATTCAAACATTAGTGATAAAATGACTGAATTATTTGCAAAAGTATTTATACAGGCAAACACAGCTTCTTTACTTATTTTAGAAATTCCAAAATTATCAATGCCACCATTATGGCAATGGATTTACCCGTTAATTATGTTAATGTTAATTTTAAATGACTATTTATAATAATTCTACTTACGATCATAAAAGTCCAGAAACAATTGGGATTTTATTAGTAAATTTAGGTACGCCTGATGCTCCAACTACATCAGCATTACGCCAATATTTGGGAGAATTCTTAGCAGATCCCAGAATAACTGAGATGCCACGTTGGTTATGGTGGTTAGTTTTACATGGAATTATTTTACGAATTCGTCCAAGCCGTTCGGCAAAGAAATATCAGAAAGTTTGGACTGAATTAGGTTCTCCATTATTAGAAATTAGTAAAACTCAATTACAATTACTTCAACCAGTTGTACAAGAGCATTTTAAAACTCCTATAACAGTTGCTTTAGGTATGCGTTATGGAAATCCATCAATTGCAGCTGGTTTAGAACAATTACGAGCAAGTAATGCAAAATATATTTTAATATTGCCATTATATCCTCAGTATTCAGCGACTTCAACTGGCTCAGCTTTTGATGCGGTTAGTGAGGTGTTGAAAAGCTGGCGGTGGCTACCAGATATACGATTTATTTCTCATTATCACGATCACCCAACTTATATACAAGCCTTAACGACTCACCTTAACAAATATTGGGATAAGCATGGAAAACCTGATAAATTATTATTTTCTTTTCATGGTATTCCTAAACGCTTTTTTTTAAATGGTGATCCTTATTATTGTGAGTGCCAAAAAACAGCTAGGCTAGTAGCAGAACAGATAAATATACCGTCGCAAGTAGTATTTCAATCGAGGTTTGGACGAGAAGAATGGCTTAAACCTTATATTGATCAGACGTTAATTGATTTAGGAAAAGCAGGATTAACAAGAGTTGATGTAATATGCCCTGGATTTTCAGCAGATTGTTTAGAAACTTTAGAAGAAATCAATCACGAAAATCGGCAGAATTTTTTACAAGCAGGTGGGAAAGAGTTTCATTATATTCCAGCGTTAAATGCTAGTACTGAACATATAAAATTGCTATTAGAATTAATTACGCAACATACTCAAGGCTGGAATTCACAATTTGACGCTAAACAACGATTTGATTTTTTTTCCAAAAATACCTCATAAATTCTGAGTATTAAGTTGGAACATTAGAATCCAAAACTATATGCTTTGGATTCCAATCTTACACAAAAAATTAAAATGCTTGTTTAATACCTAATACAGCGATGTTTTCATCACGATAGTCATTATCACTATCAGTTTGACGATAACCTAAGTATGCTTGGGAACGTTTGCTAAAGTTGTATTTAACACCAACTGCCCAACTTAAAGCATCTTCGTCCATAGTTTCACCATTAATAACCATTCTATCTTTGTCATCTATATCAGAACTATAAGCACCAACCCATGCAGCAATAACCATATTATTCATACCGGCTTCGATAGAACCAAGAATATAATTACCACCATCTAAGTTGTTATCAAAATGACCCATTTCAGCATCTTCATATTGAAGACCAACTTTTAAAGTATTACCAAGTTTAAATTGGCCACCTACTTTCCAGTTACCGAAACCTTCATTCTCATTCCGAGCATCTTCTCTAGCCTGTGCTTCTTCTTCTGTAAGATCATCAGTGAATTCATCTAAAGAATCTTTAACATTTTCAACAGCATCATCAAATGTATCTTTTATATCTAAGTCAGTATAAGAGGCACTTGCCCACATAGCAAAGCTAGGAGCGTCGTATTTCAACTCAAGTAAGCCAGCACCGTCCATAGCAGCTGAGTCATCAACTACGCCTTGGATTTTGAACACAAAGCCACGAAAATTAACGCCTAACTCAAGAGCACCATCCACGAATCCTTCGTTAGTTAAACCGCTACTATTGGAAACTCCAGCATTGGTATTAACCAAAACTTTTCCATCTCTTCCTGCTTCTACACTGTGATAACGATCACCACTCATACCACCAGCAGTACCACTAGCTTGTAATGAAGTATATGACCATGGATCAATAAGAGTACGAGATTCTTTATAAGCACCATTTAAGGTACCATAACGGAAATAAAGACTTGATCCTTTTAGACCTACCCAAACTGGTTTTTTACCAGTTAAACCTACATTGTTAGAAGTATTAAAACCAACTTGATACTGTCCATTAGCAGTAATACCACTATTACCCAATTTTTCGTCAAATTGAAGAAGTATATTACTTTGACCATAGTTAGTAATCGCACCACCTTCATCATAAGTACGAGTTTGACGACTCATATCATTAGTTTCTTGTGTGCCATCAGTACGGTACGCATTGGTCTCGTCACCACCAGCAACTTCCCAACTACCAATTTCTGCTTGAATTAAGCCTGATAATCTGATATCAGCTTGGGCTGTCATAGGTACTACTAAAGCAGTAGCAACTGCTAATGTAAGTATTTTTCGATTCATTTAAAAAATCTCCGATTTGTTTAGTACTATAATCAATTACTTAATGATATTGTATTCGTCAAAACTATCTAATTCCAAATATAAAATCAGATATGGTTCTCAATACTAAGCCTATAAATATACTTATACTAAGTAAAATTGAAGTCTTAGAAGACTCCTTTAATGCTACTTTAAGATAATCTTTGTTTTGAACTAATTATACGTGAAAGTATAAGTCACAGTTCAATATGTTAAGACACTCTAACCCAAAAAAAATAAAAATGCAACATTTTGTAGAAAAAAAACAACAAATATTTTTTTGTGGTAAAAATAATACAATTATATTATATGACTGATATTACGCAAAGTTATATAAATTAAAATAATTGTAACTACTTACCTATCATTAGTATGTAAATATAGCAGTGCAACGTGAAAATAAATTACGTAAATTGGATATGGTAACCACAAGGGATTACCCCTACAAATCAATATGTAGTGGCAATATTAGGTATTAACCTCTCCTAATCCTTCTTTACTTAATAGAGAAAGGCCAGAGGAGGAACTTTAAATATTTACAACCATTCTACTTAACATCAATCATCATTTACTTCGTTTAGAACCACACTTATAATCGGATAGGTACTAGCTTGCAAATATTGTTCAATAAATTCCACTATGGGAACTGGTTGATTCATATCAAATATTGGCAAAGAAGTTGTTATCAATGATGGTTCATCACAAACAACTGCAACTACAGAATTATCATCAGGAAATAATAATGGCTTGCTCAAACTAGGACGGTGAACTTCAATTTTTGGAAAGTTCTCATGTTTAAAACCCTCAACTAGAATTAAATCTAACTTATCTTGATTTAAATGAGCCAATAATTGAGCTAAGTTCGGCTCATCAAGTTTATTTTCCATTTCAACCATCAAAGCCCAACGTTTACCAGAAGCAACCAACATCTGCTCGGCTCCTGCTTGACGCAAACGATAGCTATCCTTACCGGGATGATCAATATCAAATTTTTTATGATGAGTATGTTTGATCATACCGATACGAATGCCTTTTTGTTTCAATAAAGGAATAAGTTTTAATAATAAAGTTGTTTTGCCAGTGCCGCTATAAGCTACAAAACCTAAAACTGGAATAGTCATCGATTATTAGTTGCGTAAAGAGCAAGTTCTTCTGTGGTATTAATATTTAAAAAGCTATCTGCAAGATCAGAAAAATCCACTTGAATTGCCGCATGTCGTTGTAGAAAGCGACGCACACTACGTTCATCCATTTTAAAAAAAGCTAATAAATCAGTTAATAGACTACGTTTCATTAAACAAAAAGTTGGTTGAATTACTTCGCCGTCATGTGCGACACTAATTTTTCCACCTCCTTGAATTAAACCGGTGTATAAACGTTCGGCTAATTCTGGACTTACTAACGGAGCATCGCAGGGGACCGATAATACATAGTCGGTGGAAGCAGTAGATAGAGCTGTAGCAATTCCAGCTAAAGGTCCACTATAATAGCCAAAATTATCGGGTAATATTGGGTATTTAGTTAATTGATAATATTGTTCTAAATTACGGTTAGCACTAATTAGTATGCTACTAACTTGAGGACGTAAAGTATCCACCACATATTCAATCATATGCTTATCATTGACTAATAATAGACCTTTATCTTCCCCATTCATACGTTTAGCACGTCCACCAGCGAGGATAACGCCAGTAATATTATTCTTATATGTTTTAGGCATTATTATATTTATAATTGTAAAATAGCCAGCCTTCTGGTAAAAACTGGTATTGGTAACAGATATTATGATGTATGTACTAGAAATTCTATATCAACTTATATAAATGTATATTTAATATTTATCAATATCTTATTTACTAAAATCAATAATCATGTTTCATAACTTGGTAATAATTGAATCGTATCTTCTATCCAAATATCAATCGCACTATCCAAGGATTGCAACATATCATTCTCCCATTCCTGCTGAGTAGTATCAATTGCCGATTGTACATCAATGATAAAGGTATTACGTTGCGCAAGCTCCATACCTTCATTGATCGCATAGTCAATAGTGATACCACCAACAGCACCTATAATAGCACCTATAGGACCACCTACACTGCCTATAGCTCCGCCAGTTCCAGCCAGCACCGCTTTCGACACAAATGGAGCAGCCAATTTGGAAAATATGCTAGTACCAGCAACTTTACCGACAATAGTTTTACCTGCCGTTCCAGCAATCACCTTACCAGTAACTGCACCACCTGCAGCCAATGCGGCTCCTAATGCAGCTGGGCCTTTTTCATACTCTGTCATATTAATTTTATTGAATTGGCTATCCCAATCTAATACTAACTCAGATTTAGTTGTGGCTGGGTTTTCAAGATGAGTAGTATATTTTGATACAAATGCTTGAAAATCAGTTTGCATGTTAGCTAATTCTTTGACATAATCATCGTGGATTTGTCTGATTATATCACGGTAGACATATTGCAATTGTGGATCAGTATGTTCAGGACGTAGAACTATATTTTCATAATGTTTATGCAAGTATTTTTCGACATCTATTGATACCGCTTCGGCTATAGTTGTAGCTTCAGTGCTAAAAGTATGGCGGGTTGCTGAAGTACTTGCTTCCCATAGAATTTTATAGGTTGTGGTATAAGCAAAATACCAGTCAGCAAATCTGTCAATACGCTCACTCATAATGTTAAATACGGTAGCTAATTTAGCATTTAATAGCTGTTTAGTCTGTTCATGTAGTTTAGTTCTGGCAGTTTCTAAATTAGCCACTTGTTTATTAACAAACACCGAATATTCCTGAGCATCAGCAATTACTCGGACTTTTTTGCCATTTTTATTTTTATATACTAAGGTAATTTTAGGAACTACTTGGGAATGAACTCCGGTTTTTATTATTGAATTATCAGAATGTACAGCTTTTTCATAGTCTAAGAGAGCTATAATACTGTCATACCATTGCCTACCAAACATTGAAGTAGCAAATATCAAAACTATAATAACTGTTACCCAAATAAAGGAGGAAAATATTCGTATCAAACAACCACCGTGTTCTTTAGATATTGTAGAATTCAGTTGCATAAGAAACCTTTTTTTTAAGTGTAATTCCGTACAAAGATTGTGAATGTTAAATGAGGGCATATTGTTTCTTTTTCCAGTTTAGCTTTGGATAGCTGGAGTTCAAAACTTCAGTTTTAAATTATTCGGTTAAAAATTAAATACTTCCAAATCTAAAGATTTGGACTACAAAACTCAACTTAAATATATTATGACACAAAAACTATATATAAAAACCTTCGGTTGCCAAATGAATGAATATGATTCTTCCCGTATCGCAGATGCTTTACGAGTTTCGCACGGATTAGAAATCACTGATGACCCATTAACAGCAGATGTACTATTACTTAATACCTGTTCGGTCCGAGAAAAACCTCAAGAAAAAGTTTTTTCTTATCTAGGGAAATGGCGATTATTGAAAGAAAAGAGACCTGAGATCGTGCTTGGAGTTGGAGGTTGTGTTGCTAGTCAAGAAGGTAAAGCAATTCGGCAACGAGCTCCTTATGTCGATTTAATTTTTGGCCCTCAAACTTTGCATCGATTACCAGCAATGTTGACTGAAGTGCGACAACTACATAAGCCAATGATTGACATATCTTTTCCTGAGATTGAAAAATTTGATTGTTTGCCAGAGCCGCAAGCCGAAGGAGTAACTGCTTTTGTCTCGATTATGGAAGGTTGTAGCCATTACTGTACTTTTTGCGTTGTGCCATATACACGTGGTGAAGAAGTCAGCCGTCCCTTTGATGATGTAATCGCAGAAATTGTGGTTTTGGCAAAACAGGGAGTACGAGAAATAACTCTATTGGGTCAAAATGTTAATGGCTATCGAGGCCCGATGGCAGATGATGATGTTGCTGATTTAGCTATATTAATATCTTATGTTGCGGCAATAGATGGAATTGATAGAATTCGCTATACCACTTCCCATCCACTAGAATTATCAGAGAGCTTAATCCAAGTTTATGCAGAAATACCTAAATTAGTCAGTCATTTACATTTACCAGTGCAAAGTGGTTCAGATAGAATTCTAAGTTTAATGAAACGAGGACATACTATTTTAGAATATAAACAGAAAATTAGATGGTTAAAACAAGTACG
Organism: Thioploca sp.; assembly: GCA_030627125.1. GTDB lineage: Bacteria > Pseudomonadota > Gammaproteobacteria > Beggiatoales > Beggiatoaceae > DRQV01. The sequence goes on along the minus strand of DAOUSR010000098.1, from coordinate 3,832 downwards.
ACCTGATTTAAGTTTATCTTCCGATTTCATCATTGGTTTTCCGGGGGAAACTGAGGCTGATTTTCAGAAAACTATGGATTTAATTGCAGAAATTGGTTTTGATCATTCTTTTAGTTTTATCTATAGCCCTCGACCCGGAACTCCAGCGGCTGATATACCAGATAATGTAGAACTAACAGTAAAAAAACAACGTCTTAGCCAATTGCAAGCTTTAATCAATGAACAGACTACTGCTATCAGTCAGGCGATGGTTGGAACTGTACAAACAGTGTTGGTTGAACAGCTTTCCCGGAAAAACAAACAAGAATTAGCTGGTCGGACTGAAAACAATCGAGTAGTTAATTTTATGGGTGATATAGATTTATTAGGGCAGTTTGTGCAAGTTAAAATCACCGCTGCTTTACCCAACTCGTTGCGGGGGGGAATTGTAACTATTACTCGTAGATGTTCGGAATATTCATAAAAATCCTTCTATTAGTTAGGTGCTAAGTTCACTTGTTGTTTAGCATCACACACTATTTTAGATATAGTAATATCACAATTAACTGAAGTAAAACAACTTGCTATCTCGGTTCAAAGAACTGCTAAAATTGCTGCTGGGGACTGATTTTTTTAATTTTCTGACTAACAATTTAGATAAATATGCTTTTAATAGATAAAATAATGCTGTTTGCCAATGATATTTTTGACCTTAATTTTCGACATCGAGATTCTTCTCGGATAATCCTTCTTATTGAAGGGCTTTCCTGATTATCCCGAACACCTATGACTGTCAATTATATTATAACTTCTCGCATTTTCTGTAAAAATATCTCAGTACGGAAACGTTTAGCTTGTATCTCGCAATCATTTCGCATATCTAAAGCTCGTTGTGGAGTCATATCAATTACTGCTTGACGGATTGCTACTAATGACGCTTCTATTAAAAAACCAGTTTTTGCAGGAATAATAGTTTCTAATAAACCACCTTCGGCAGCTCCAATAACTGGTTTACCGGCAGCCATAGATTCTAATGGTGATATGCCAAAATCTTCCTCTTTTGCTAGATATAAAGTTGCAATAGCTTTGCCCATCAATTCTATTAATTTCTTATCATCAACCCAACCAGTGAAATAAATATTAGGAGCTTGATTAGCTAACTTTTGTAATTTTGGTAGTTCTTTACCGCCAGAAGTAATTACTAGCTTTTTATCTGGCATTTTTAAGAAGGCTTGAATAATTAAATCTATTCGTTTTAGTGGGTCTAAACGTCCAGTCGATAAGTAATAATCTTCTTGTCCTTGCCATGTGAAATTTTGGGTATCACAAGGTGGATATATCACTATAGATTGTTTGCCTAAATAATGTTGGATACGCTTAGATATATTTTCTGAATTAGCAATTATTACATCCATTTCAGCAATAGCATTTTCGTAACGTGGTTGCAAATAATTGATAAAAGCCTGTAATAATGGCCGCAAAGGAGTTGGTAAACGGTTTAAATAAAATTCTTTTTGGTCGTAAACAACACGCGGTGGAGTATGGCAATAGAAAATATTTCTGCCGTTTGGGTGATTTTTTATTGCTAATGGCGAATAAGCACCACCATAAACTACAGTAGCATAATTTTCCAAAAACTTAGTACGATTAGTAAAAGCACGAGTTAGTTTGATTTGTCGCCACAGGGGAATAGCACTATAAGTATTTAAACTATGTTGGGTTAAATCTGCTATAGAAGGATGCTCGTTACTAACAAAACCATAACCTAGTTCCATATCTAATTCCCGAGCTAAAATACTAACAAGTTTACTGCTACCATCTAGTGATTCAAAATAATCATGTAATACAATATTTTTCATAGATTTTGATATTGGAAATTAGCTGATTAGTATTTCAGGAATTATTTGCTATTGTGGAAAATAATGTCATGAAATATATTATGTAAGTATTTCATAGTATTCTATAACGAAGCTACCCTGATTTTAACCATTTTTCTCTAATTATTAATATAATAAAACCAAATAACATTAGAAAAAAAGTAACAGATGAAACTATTTTGGATATCTTAACATATGACGGTTCAGTGAAACTGACTAAGATAGGTTTACTTGTTGGTGATAATAACATCTCACCTTTATCATTGATATATATTGGTAATTCTACATTATCTGCAAACGCTTTATAACGTATATTCCAATAAAATGGCAAATGAAAAAAACAATCATTAGATTTAATAGAGTTATTAATAACAAACTGGTTTAACTCTTTACGATACATATTCTTATTTAAGGTTATAATACAATCTGTATTTTTAATAAACTTGTTAATTATTGCTGTATTAGGTAAATATTCTGTTCTACCCCATCCACTTTCTTTTTTGCTGTAAAGAAAAATATTTTGTTTTAATGATTTATTTCTAACAGATTTATATGCAAACGCATTATTAGTGTGATGATACAAATAAATACTTCCTTGACCTATCAATAGTAAACAAATAATAATAATGAGTTTTTTTCCAAGAATTTTTTGTGGTATTAAAGATAATGATATAACGACATACATTATTACTATTATTGTTAAAGGAAAAAGAAGACGTGAAACAAAAAGGTTTGACTGCAATATTTTAAAATATTCCCAGACATATAGACTTAGTGATTGAGTTAAAATGAAATACAAAAAGATAGCTCCTAATAAAATTAGATGGCGAATAACCTTTTTATCACGATTAACTATACCAAAATAAATCGTCAAACCAAGACTCATAATAAAAAATAATATTAATAAAATTCCAAGATTTTCCAAAATAAGTGGGTCAAAATATTTATTCAAAGCAATAAATGTCTCTTGATAATTTACGGGGAGACCACTAATTCCTAAGATATATATTTTTTCAATAATTGCAGGAAGCCAGAAAAAGGCTGTTGTCATTAAAGCAATTGTATAAATTCCAAACGTTTTCCATGAATATTCTAAAATATTTTCTCTTAAAATAAATAAAAAAAATATGATAAGCAAAGAATTCATAAAACTTATTGGGTGAGACAAAATCATCATAGAAGCTATTATTATTGCATAAAAAAGATGATAATTATTCTTTTTGATTAATGCGTTATGTAATGTATACAATAATAAAGGAAGCAGTGCATATGATACAAATTCAGAATAGGCAAACCTCACATAAATATCACCAAGAACATAATTTGAGGTAATGTAAAATAATGTACCAAGCTTTGCTAATTCACTATTAACATGGAGATTAGCAAATTTATAAAAATAAATAACTGACAATAACATTATTAAACAGAATGTAATTTTTAGTGATGCAAATAATGAAAATCCAATTTTTGAAAATGCAAAAGGAATCAAATATATCCATTGGGAATAATATATGTATATTGGAAGACCTTTCCCATTATTAGCATTAGGCGATAAGTAAGTAATTAAATTACCTTGTTCAAATGGAACATCTGCTAATCTGAATAAGTGATGGCTTACATCATATCCCCATGGGTTCAAATATAGGGTATAAATAATTAACAAAGCAACGAAACCTATGAGCAACAAATCAATTGCTTCGATTTTATTTGTAGTTATTAACTTACTTTGTAAACTTTTCATTTTCTAATATTCCTGCTAATTCATTAACTAACTTCTCACTTGAAGGCATATAATTTCCTAAATTAAATCCTGATAAATTTCAGCATATGCTTCTGCAATATTTTCCCATGCAAATTCATTAAGTAATTCTCGATTTAAAGAGAGAGTTTTGGTATTTTTAATGGCCGTTGCTAAATCTTCATTCTAAATTGCGTTTTGGTAGTCCTAAACAAAGTAGTGATGTATAATATAAAGT
>DAOUSR010000170.1 GCA_030627125.1 Thioploca sp. | reverse complement strand
TCAAAAATATGCCCTAAAATATTAATATCTAACTCAGTATTAAAATCATATCCAGCCAACTGTAATAGACCATCCTGCAACACTCTATCCGAAATTACCAACTTATCCAAAACCTTATCTGCCGCAAACAAACCACCATTATAAGCTGGAATATCATAACTTAAGGATTTATAACCAATATTTAAATGAGTAAAAAATTTCCTCAATCGATTATACAATGAATCACCAGCCGCAAGCTCATGTAATTTTTGCCAATTTTCAATCTCCATTGCAATCGAATTCGGTGGCAATAAACCAGTGTCTTCCGCAAATAAGATAAACAATAACCGGTCTAAAAACTTTTGTGATTTTTTAAATAGAAGTAATTGGTTAAACTGTGGATTGCTTGCCGTCAAATCTGCAAAAATAGCCTGCTTAAATTTAGAATAATCCTGATAAAACTGAGCCGAGATATTTTCCTCATGAGACCTAGTTTCCTCTTTCAACCGCAAAGGCAAACCACTCAACAGACCATCTCGGTGTAAAATCAGATACAGCAGGGCAAACCGTTCCCGATCCAAATTAAATAAGTCAAACTCCTCGTATTCATTGGCATAATCAATATAAAACCGCAATTTTTGGAAATTGGAAGTAATGATATATTTGCACTGCGGCTGATTATTTTTATAGTTAAATGCCTGTTGCGTAATACTAGTCAAATCTTTGGTTTTAGTGGATTTTAATTCAATAACTGCAATAGCATTACCATCTTGTAAAATCGCCCCATCTGCTTTCTTGCCATCGGTCTGATTTTTAAATTCCCGCACTAAATTAAAATTTGCATCCGGTTTCAACACATAACCAAACACATCGACAAAAATATCCCGCAAAAATCCATCCTGATATTCCTCTTCTTTCAGAGTTTTTATCTGTTGAATTTTTTCAAGGCTATAATTAGTTTGAAATTTTTGAAATGAATTATCAAACGATCCGAGATTAGCAAGATGTTTTTGGATTATAGATTTTTGGAAGATTGGCATGTAGGTTTATAGTAATTCTTAATTATGAATGCTTAATTATTAATTCTTAATTGAATTCAATCTAAATATCAATTAGTTATTAATATATTTTATTAAAAGAGATTATTAAGAAGTTAAAATAGAATTTAGAAAATGATTAATTATCTTGGTTGGATATCTCGCAGATGTCTACTAACTGATAGCCATGCACCAATTAAACCTAATAAAATTCCAATTGTTAATAATGTTAAACTTGGTAATATTCCCAAGGTGATTAGCTCAAAATTACTGTAATATAAAACAGTTAGCTTTCTTACTGGGTCTTGTAACGACCATAAAGATAAACTAACCAGTAACCAAGCAATTAAACCTCCTAATAAACCATACCAAAAACCAGTGTATAAAAAAGGCCGCCGGATAAACGCATCAGTTGCTCCAACTAGCTTATTAATCTCTATTTCATCTCGCCGATTTTGGATAGATAAGCGAATAGTATTTCCAACTATCAATAACACAGCTAACGATAATAATATAGCCAAAATTAAAGTTCCTCGTCGTACAATTTCCACCATTGCAAACAAACGTTTAGCCCACAACATATCAAATTGAGCAATTTCTACCTCTACCAATTCTTGTAATTTTTCTAGCAAAATTTGATTGATTGTATTATCATTAGCGGCTGGTTGCACTACTAACACGGCTGGTAAAGGGTTTTCGCCTAAAGTTTTTAAAGCATCACCAGAAAAAGTTTGGTATTCTTTTAACGCATCGGCTGGAGTAATCACTCGCACATTAGAAATATCTGGATGTTGGTATAATCTATCTGCCAATTCATCAACTTTTTTCTCATCCACATCATGCCGCAGAAATAAAGATATTTGAGCTGCTCCACCCCAATCACTGCTAATATTTTGCACATTTTCCAACAGCAAATACAAACCAGTCGGTAAAGCTAAAGCAATCCCAATTACACCTACCATCATTAAGCTAGGCAACGGATTACGTACAATATTTCCTAAGCTAGAAAGCAATACATAAAGCTGATATGATATCCAGACATTTCCTTGTGAAGATTTAGAACTAGTTCTTTTCATCGGATTGGATAGGTATCGCCAACTAAATGGCCTTGTTGCAAAATAAGAGTACGATGACCCATACTTTTAATTAAGCCTAAAGCATGTGATGCAATCAGCACTGTTACCCCAACTTGATTAAATTGTAAAAATAGATTCATGATTTCTTTGGCTAAAGCTGGATCAAGATTACCGGTTGGTTCATCGGCTAATAAAATTGGTGGTTTATTTACTACTGCTCGGGCAATCCCAACCCGTTGTTGTTGGCCACCAGATAAAGTTATTGGATAGCTTTTTTCTTTATTGAGTAAACCAACTTTATCCAATGCTGCTCTAACTCGGCGACGAATTTCTTTATGTCCACAACCGACAACAACTAATGGCAAAGCGACATTATCAAACACAGTGCGATCAAATAATAACCGATGATTTTGAAAAGCCATACCTATCCGTCTGCGTAAGTAAGGAATATGTCGGTTAGGCAAACGATTTAGGTTTTGGCCATTAATCAAAATTTGCCCACCAACATTACGCTCAAGCAAAGCAATTAAACGCAATAATGTAGTTTTTCCGGCCCCAGAATGACCAGTTAAAAAAGCTAACTCTCCACGTTTTAAATGGAAACTAACTCCCTGTAAAGCTTGATAGCTATTTGGATAACGCTTGCTAACTTCATTAAAAATAATCATGCTTAGTTAAGTATTTATCTGATTTTAATTGTGACTCTACGATTCTGAGCTTGCCCCATTTTGGTAGTATTTGGCATTATTGGATTTAATTCTCCTTCACCATAATAATAAATTTTAACTGCTGCCACTCCTAATCTGACAAAATAATTAGCTACATTTTTTGCGCGTTCAGTAGATAGTTTTTGATTATAACTTTCTGAACCAATGCTATCGGTATGGCCTATTATTTCTATGCTTTGTAAAGAATACATGTCAGTTTGAGCAATTATGCTTGTTAAAATATCACCAGCTTGAGGGCTTAAAATCGCTTTATTAAAAGCAAACATTATATCACCAGCCAAATTAATATTCTGAATATTTATATTATTCTCACCCTGATTATTATAACATTTGTCTGGCCACATGAAAGTTGTATTAGGTGATTGGGGAGTTTTAACACATTCATTATTTTGGGTTACTACTGGATTCCCTTGAGAATCAATCAAATAATTATTCCAATCATCAGCAATTGCTATATTTAACCAGGTACTTATTATTATCCCTAATAACATATTAAAACGCATATACTCTCCTAAAGTTAAGGGTAAGGGATTACCTAGGGTATTAAATCTGTCATTGCCAAATTCTTCCCATTTCTGTTCCACACAACGTATTTCAACCCCAAATGGTTTATTTAAGGATTTGTGGTGAAATTGGCTATAACAGATTTAACATCATGAGGATTTAATCCTAACAATATTAAACTAATCTTTTAGCAAAGAAATATCACCTTTATGACTAAAAGGAATTGCAGCACCTTCTACAACATTTAGCCCACCTGACAGAGCGTATTCAAATTTTTTATTTAGCAGGTTTTTGAAATCTTTAAATTGACTAATGGTACTCATTACATTACTGGATACATCAATTTCCAAAAATTCTTCACCATTAGCTGGGATAGTAACAGCTTTATCACTACTACCAGTAGTAAATTCTTGGCCGTTTAGTTCTAATTTGTAATTTAAACCAGTTATGGGAATTGGGATTGGATTTGGATTTTTAAGTTTTAACTTAATTCGGTAATCTTGTTCGGTAAAACCTAATTTTACCAGTTTAAAACCACTCAAACTAACTTCAGGAGCAAATTGTTGTAAAGATGCTGGCATATCAGCACAAGCTGTCAATATACCGATGAGAATTAAGGAAATACTGAGTTTTAATAATTTATACATAATAATTCTCGCTATTTGTAAAGTTGAGAGTAAGATTTCAAAGTAACTGATGTTACATATAGTATTTAATGGTTAGGGTAACCACAAGGGATTACCCCTACAAATCATGGCGTAGGAGTAATTCTTTGCCTATTCACTGTTTAGCTTTGAAACAACTAATAATTTATCTTAAAGTTAAGTAATTGCTATTTTAAGATAATAACTAATTATTAATTGTAAAGTCAAGATAAAGAATATATTATGTAATTACTGAAGTTTAACGTAGACTAAATAATTCCTAAAATCTACAACACCTTAAAATTGGCAAATTTATTGGCCATTAAAAATTTACAATTATGCAACGTCGTTATTTTTTATTAAGTTTGATAGGACTAGGTGGAGTTTTTACACTAAACACTGGTTCTGTAGTAAATTGGCCAGATGATCATAAATTTTTTAATGCTTGCAAAGATAAGCTACCAAAACAATTAGCTGAACACGAAGTTATATTATCAGCTTTCTATGGTATCGATACAACCCAAGTTTGGGATGGACATGTACATTTAGTTGGTTTAGGGGACACTGATAGTGGCATCTGGGTTAATCCTAAGTCTCTTAGCTTGTTAGATATAAAACACTATACTCAATTTCGTTTTTATCTAAATGCGTGTTGCCCAACTTCAGGAATGCCAGTAGATAATGGGTTTATTAATCGTTTAAAAAGCTTACAATGGGGACGTGGTAGCAAATTTGTTTTGTTAGCATTTGATTATAGTTATGATGAACAAGGCAACCGTTTAACCACAAAAACTGCTTTTTATACTCCTAATAATTATGCAGCTAAAATCCACCAACAATTCCCTCATAATTTTGAATGGATAGCCTCAATTCATCCTTATCGTAAAGATTGTGTGGAAGCCTTGAAAGATGCTTTTCTCAAAGGAGCGAGAGGAGTAAAATGGTTGCCACCAGCAATGGGAATGAATCCAGCCTCCCCAATTTGTGACCGTTTTTATAAAGCTATGGCTTATTGGGGCATTCCATTATTATGCCATTGTGGAGATGAAAAAGCTGTGGGTGGCACTAATACTCAAGAATATGGTAATCCTTTACATTTACGCCGAGCTTTAGAACATGGAGTAAAGGTAGTAATAGCTCATTGTGGCTCACTTGGTAATAGTATTGACACAGACAAAGGCGTGAATGGCCCACTAGTGAGTAATTTTGCTTTATTTGCCCGTCTTATGGATGAAGAACGTTATAATGGTTTATTGTTTGGTGATATATCTGCGATAACTCAATCGGATCGACTTTATAGCCTTAATACCTTAATCAAACGTAGTGACTGGCATGAACGTTTATTATATGCTTCAGATTATCCTTTACCAGGAATAATTCCATTAGTATCTTTGCGTCAATTACAAGAGCAACATTATATTACGGAACAACAATCTGCTATTTTAGAACAAGTACGCCATTATAATTCATTATTATTTGATTTTGTCCTCAAGCGTCATTTACGAGTTGATAACCAAGGCTTTAGTAAAACGGTTTTTCACACTCGTTCTATGTGGACTGGCACAAGAATTATGAATTAACTTGAATTCCATGAATAAATCCGTTATTGTGGTCAGCTAATAACCAATAATTGATAGTACGTGTTTTAAGTAATAATCAAATGTGTATAGCAATTCTTAATTATGAATGCTTAATTTTTAATAATATTTAATATTAATATCAAGAAGTTGTATTGATATAATTCATTTAATCGGGAAATGCTATATTTATAATTATGAAAGTACTTTATCATATACCTTATTTAATCCCTTCTATCAAACTTAGGAGAAAAATAGATGTCTATTAAACATCCAATTGTTGCTATAACTGGATCATCTGGAGCAGGAACCACTACGGTTAAAAAAGCTTTTGAAGATATTTTTCGGCGGGGTAGATATAATGCTGCTGTAGCTGAAGGTGACAGCTTTCACCGTTATGACCGATCAGGCATGAAAGAAGCGGTTCTCCTTGCTGAAAAAGAGGGTAAAAACCTTAGTCATTTTGGGCCAGAAGCTAATTTATTTGATAAGTTAGAAAATTTATTCCATCATTATTCGGAAACCGGTAGTGGCCAAACCCGTAAGTATCTGCATAATGAAGAAGAAGCTGAACCTTATAAACAAGAACCAGGAACTTTTACGCCTTGGGAAGATATTGAACCTACTACTGATTTATTATTTTATGAAGGTTTACACGGTGGAGTTGTTACTCCGGATGCCAATGTAGCTCAATGGGTAGATTTACTAGTTGGAGTAGTACCGAGCGTAAATTTGGAATGGATTCAAAAAATTCGGCGCGATGTTGATGAGCGTGGATATTCTGCGGAAGCAGTAACTCATACTATTTTACGTCGGATGCCTGATTATGTGGAATATATTACTCCTCAATTTACTCACAGCCATATCAACTTCCAACGAGTACCATTAGTAGATACATCTAATCCTTTTATTGCTCGTGATATTCCTTCTGCGGAAGAAAGTTTGGTGGTAATCCGGTTTAATAAATATCGGGATCAAGATTATGCTTATTTATTAACGATGTTGCACGATTCATTTATGTCACGTCCTAATACTTTAGTGGTTCCCGGCGGTAAGATGGGTTTTGCTATGCAGGTTATCTTTAGACCAATTGTTAGTGATATGATGGAAAAACGTAGGAAACAAAGGGAATTTTAAGTATTTTGCTCACCATAATGGTGGGCAATAGTTCCCAATTTGTTAAAGTTTGCACTCCACATTAATTGTCAGAATTTTAAAATTCTCAGAATTAAAATCTAAAGCAGTACTCTATCTGTTTGGCTGGATGGCGATATTAGTCATTAGTAAGTGTATTATTAAGACTATTTGATTTGCCTATAGAACAAATACCATTTGTAAAAACTATTTACGATTCCACTAAGAAATTTCTCTCTGCATTAGAAACTGAGCCAAATAGTGTGCAACGAGTGATTTTGATTTAGTTTCCTTCTCCAGTGCGACACAATCTATGCCGTCCATGATAAGTCTGTCCAAGACAGTCGT
>DAOUSR010000122.1 GCA_030627125.1 Thioploca sp. | reverse complement strand
TTTTATGTCAAGCAAAGATTCTAATTTATTAATAGAAATGCGATATTTATATTACTCCATTTATTGAGTATCAATTCATTTTTGAGCTACCAACAACTCGGTCTCCAAGGTAAAGTTAGAATTTATTACCACTATTTTGATTCTTAATTCGTACAGTTCCTAATTCACTAAAAACCCACAATCAACGAATAAAATATACTCCGTTCCGAGCCAACCAACGGCAATTCATTAATTTCCTTCCGCCGCACATATTCAGGTATAGCAACTTGAGCATCGGTAAGATTCTGCATTGATAGCACATGTTTTAATTGTAAAGAATTGTATTTGTGTTGATAAGCTAAATTCAGATTAAGACTAAAATAATCGTCAACTGATTCTTGATGGCTATTGGCAGAATCACTATAGTTACCAATCACAGCAATATCAATTCCTTGGAAGTTTTTCTGAACCCCAATTGAAGTAGTAAAATCTGGAACATATTTAAAATTATAATGTTCAGTTCCGGGCAACTTATCGCCATCATCACCAGCAACATACGAAAAATTTAGAAAGATATTGGCAAATCTGGGATTAAGATATTTTACTTCAAATTCCAATCCTTTAGCGGTAAATTCCCTGCCATTAGTATACACACTGACATTATTGGCAACAGTGCCATCGTTAAGTACAACATCATCTTGAATGCGATGAATTTTATTTTGATAAATAGAGTAATAGGCTAAGGTTTGGATATAAAAATAACCTTGACTATGTTGATAGCCGATTTCAAAAGTATCAGCTGTTTCTGGTGCTAAATTTTCGCTACCAAATACGCTGTTAGTGGGAGTTATGAAATATAATTCAAATAAACTTGGAGTTCTAAACGATTGACCAGCAATAAATTTAATCGCATTTTTTTCATCTATTGAGTAAACAATTGTTCCCCTAGAAGATACATTTTCACCAAAAGTTTTGCTCTTAGTGAGACGACTACCAAGTAAAATACGCCATTTTTTCAAAGGTTTCCAATCGATTTGGGCATAGCCAGAATATTCATAGATACTTCGATCCGACAGGTTATTTTCCGCTAAGATAGTATTGGAAGATTGCTGGATATTTTTGTATTCTTTACTGGTTCTTAGTTCATAATCCGCTCCTAATTCAAATTCTAACTTATCATTCCAAGTCAAGATATTACTGATATTACCACCAATTCTATGTCCCAAAACATTAGCTCTCACGTCATCATTGGCCGAACGAGAAAAATTACGTTCATTCTGATCATAAAATAGGTGCATTTTGGAGTAAAATTTTTGCGTCCAGTCATGAGAATAAGTATAGCCTAGCAATATACCATCTACATCATGATTATTACCTGCTCCGGCCGAGAATTTTTGGGTAGAACCTTCATAATTACCTTCGTCATTGCGGAATACATTAAGTAATACAGCATGATCTTTATATTCTACCTCTGCAGTGGCATTCAGGCTATCATGGTAATCTTCAATATCGCTATTTACTCCAGCTTCGTCAGTAAAATTATCTTGATAGCGTTGACCATGTGCTTTATTTAGGGCGGTAAATATAGATAAACCGTTGGCGGCATTATAACGATAATTGGCTCCAATAGAACGTTTACCTTTAGTGCCAATACTAGTGTGCAATTCTTTAGTATCTTTGCGTAAAATAATATTTATCGCTCCAACATAAGCCTGTGAACCGTAGATTACTGAGGCTGGGCCACGTAATACCTCAATCCGTTCTACATCATGAATACTTAGCCTATCTAAATTGCCCTCGCCAGTAATTGCGTGCCAACTAGGTATATTATTAATCATAATCAACACTTTATTAGCATAATGGTCTTGTAACACACCACGTATGGTAGTAACTTGCTGTTTGAAGGCAGTTCGATAAACTTGGACACCCGACAAAGTTTCTACAGCCGCAGATATTGAAGCAAAGTTATATTCTTCAATCATTTGTCTATCAATTACTGTTACTGTAGAAGGACTTTGTAAAGAGGTTTCTGCTTTGGTAGAGGCAATATTAAGTTCTAAATTTAAGAAGTTTTCTAGCCGTAAAAAATGCAATTCTTCTTGTAATTCAGTATCTTGTTTTAATTCTTGAGCATAGCAGAAATTAGCTATAAATATTATGGTAAAAATTAAAATTTTAAATCGCATATATATTGTAATAGTTATTTTTGAGTACAGACAGTTTGAACAAGATTTAACGGATTAAAGGATAAAACCTGTTCAAAACAAATAAAATATATTGATACGAATTAAATGACTGATATTTATATTGAAGTTCATTAAGAATTACTATAGAACCAACTAAAGTTCAGATTCTGAATAATTAGCAAAATCAACATAATCAGGTTTAGCTCGAGATTTTAAATCAGTTACTACATTTTCTACTTCAGATTCAGAAACTATGCTCCCATGCACCCGAACTGGGGTACCAATCCCAGCGGTCATATACAACATATCTCCCTGTCCAAGCAATTTTTCAGCACCAACTTGACCTAAAATAGTACGTGATTCATTTTTATTCGTAACGTTGAAAGCCACCCGAGTTGGAATATTCGTTTTAACCAAACCAGTAATAACATTTACCGTAGGATATTGAGTTGCCAAGATAATATGAATGCCAGCGGAGCGAGCTTTTCTAGTTAAACTAGCAATAGAGCGTTCTATTTCCGTCTCTACTCCAGTCACCATTAATTCCGACAATTCATTGATAACTATCACAATATGGTACAAAATTTCATTTATATCAGCAGAATTTTCTACTCCGCCTTGCAGTAGTTGAGCCTGATTATAATCTTCAATTCCACGCACTCCCATACTAGACATCAGTCTATATCTATGCTCCATCTCCTGTTCACACCAAATTAAAATCTGGGGGATTTGCTGAACATCAGTAACGATTGGAGCTAATAAATGCGGTAAATCATTATATATAGCTAAATTGTTAGCAGTATTATCTACTAATAATAAACGTACTGCTTCTGGACCCGATTTATACAATAAACTTAAAATAAAAGTATTAATTGCAGTATTCTTTTCAGCATTATCACTACCAGCTATTAAAATATGAGGAATCCTAGTTAAATCAATAATTACTGGTTGTCCGCCAATATCTCTACCCAATGCTATAGCTAATGGAGATAAATTAGCCTGATACTCTGGTGAGTTAATCAATTCACTTAGATTAATTGGCTGTCTTTTCCAGTTAGAAATTTCAATATTTAACGTTTCACCTTGACTCTCCATAGTCTTCACTTGAGCAATTTTTAATACTTCTGCTAATGCCAAATCAAGATCGTCAAGATGATTGGTATTAATTGGAGTAATTGGATTGATTTCATAAATCGTTAAAACTGGCCCTAGTTGGATTGAAATAACTTCAGCCTCAATTCCTATACTAGTGAAAGCATCAACCATACGTTGTGACAATAGCTTGATATTTGGTGGATTACTTACGTTTTGTATAACATCCAACAATTTTAATGACGGTAACAATGGTGGTACGACTGGTTTCTTAATAACAGGTGGCAGAGGTTTTTCTTCTTCAACATAATCATCATATTCGTCGTCGTCATACTCATCATCATACATAGATTCTTCTGCATAACGTTTACGTTCTTCACGCCATTCAACTCGACGTTGTTGCCAACGACTGTAAAGATTTTTACTCAACTTTTTAGTATTACTACCAGTAACCTGTGACAATTTTTTGGTTGTTTGCAAAGTTTTTTTCGTATTAACTGCTACCCAAGGCAAAAATTGACTACTCATATATCTTTTGATTACTGGCATCCATAAAAAAGCATGATAACCAACAACATCTGCTAATCTCATCCAAGACAAACCAGTCAATAAAGTTACACCAGTGAAAAATAATGCCAATAAAATTAAAGTTGCTCCTAGTGGATTGACTATTGATACTAGGCTGTTACCAACCCATTGGCCTAAAACACCGCCAGCATGAGTGGGTAATAAAGTATTGTCGGATGTGAAATGTACTATAGCAAGACCACAACCAGCCATCAAAGTTGTTAAAAAACCTATGCTAGGTGTTAATAAATTCTTCGGTTCAGAAAAAATTTCATAATGGCGACCTTTATAAATTAACCATCCCATATATCCAACCATGATGGGGAATAAATAGGCAAAGTAACCAAATAAATTTAAAAATATATCAGAAAATATTGCTCCAACCATACCACCTATATTTTGAATTTCTTGTTCGGAACCACTATGTCCCCAGCCAGGATCACTGCCATGATAGGTAAATAATGAAATAAAAAGGTATAACCCCAAGAAATAAAAAGATATTAGTACAATTTCTTGTAGACTATATTTAATTGGTCTACCTTTATTATTGTTAGTTCTTTTACGATTAGTACGTTGGGCTTGAATTTTCGACATCTCAAACTCCTATTAAAGTGTTAATATTAAAGTATTATTCGGCTAATAAAATCCCGCCACGATTATTTTGTTTAACTTGATATAAAGCTTCATCCAAATGAATCAGCAACATTTCCAAATCAGTTTTGGTATCTAAATCTGTTTCTCCTTTATACTCATAGGCTCCTATGCTCAAACTGAATTTTAATAATTCTCCCATAGGAGTTCTAATTGTCTGTTGCTGAATTCTTTTTAATACCATCATAGTAGCTTTGTAATCAAAATTCCATAATACAATTAAAAATTTATTACCAGACCAACGAGCTAACCAGTCTCCATCCCTAATGTTATCAGCTAAAGTGGCGACAATTTGAGTTAAACATACATCACCTAAACTATAGCCAAATTTATCATTTAATTCTTTGAAATGGTCGATATTTACCAAAGCAACTAGCATTTGACTTTCTTCTCGTCTAGCTCTCGCCATATCTTGTAATAAACGTTGTTCTGCAATTTGTCGATTAAAAATTCCTGTTAAAGGGTCTATTAAAGAAGTTTTTTTAAAGGTTTTATTAAATGAATCAAGTTTTTCAATTGAATATTGTACATCAGTCATCAATTGTCCAATATTATCTTTAAAATCAATCGGTAATTTAGCAGTTTTTTCGCCATTAAGAGCTTTATGTAATGTAGTTGCTGTCAATTCGATTGGGCATAATAACTGTTTTAAAAAAAATACGGAAGCTAAAGTTGCTAATAATGTTAGTATAGAAACGGCTATAAATAAATAAAATATTTTAAAAGACGGTGTTATTAGTAAAAATACAAATACGGTTAGCAATGCTATAGCTGGGCCAAAACATGCACTTATAATAATTTTAAATAGATAATTATTGCGTAATGATGGTGGCAAACGTTGACATGAAGCAAAGTAAAATTTTAGTTTATTCATAGTTAAATCTCCTTATCGAAACTGGTATTTCGTTATGTATAATAACTTAATATTACACAGAATTATGGTAAAGTAATTATCTCTAAAATTGTTATTCATTAGTTATGTAATGCTTTGAAAAAATTAAAGATATTTGTGAATTATGAGCAATGATAAATTGTGTTGCATACTTTACCTGACTGTCAATATGAAGGTTAATTTTCAAAATTCAGCTCTATCATTTATGGTCTGTAAAGTTAACTGTTTTATTACTCTTGGTTCGTTAATATTTCTTAGTTTAATTTTTATAAAATGTGAAATTACAATGCTAAATAGCATAAAGAGATGTAGGACTTGCACATTGACAGAAGTATTATAATATGAATCAATCAAAAACCCAAGAAAAAAGAATCCAATGAAATAAATAAGTCGTCCATCAACAGCCAAACAGACATTGTAGAGTAATTGAGACAAAGGATTGTACCTACTTAACATTAGTTATTAATTTTTAGAGAATTTACATATATATAAATTAAGTTGAAAACTAGTTAGTTATACCGCATAATTTAAATTAGTTAAAATATTTAATTCATACGATTAGTTAAATCATGTTATAAAACTAAGGTATCAAATAATGGCTATTACAATCACAGAAAAAGCTGCTAAACACATCCAAAAAAGTCTTAACAATCGTGGTAAAGGCATAGGGTTACGTCTCGGCGTTAAAACTTCAGGTTGCTCTGGTATGGCTTATGCCATAGAATTTGTGGATCAAATTGAAGAACAAGATCAAGTATTTGAATCACAAGGAGTCAAGATTATTATTGACCCAAAAAGTCTAGTTTATTTAAAAGGCACTGAACTTGATTTTGTAAGAGAAGGTTTAAATGAAGGATTTAAATTTGATAATCCTAATATCAAAGATCAATGTGGTTGCGGTGAGAGTTTTAATCTATAAATGGATAATTATTTTGCAATTTTTGGTTTACCACAATCTTTCGATATAAATGACAATAAGCTTGCGGAACGTTATCGAGATTTGCAACGTACTGTACATCCAGATAAATTCGTTAATGCTTCGGAAAGAGATAAACGTATAGCTATGCAGAAAGCTGTACAAATTAATGAGGCATTTCAAACCTTGAAAAAACCTCTTAATCGTGGGCTTTATTTATTGCAACTGCAAGGTATAGATACTAATAGCAATACCGAAATGGACAGCGAATTTCTAATGATGCAAATGGAATTACATGAACAGCTAAATAGTATCAAACAACAAGCTAATCCGATTGATTCTTTGGATGAGTTTTTGAATCAAGTTCAACATGAACAACGGCAACTAAATGAACTATTAAGCCTACAATTTTCTCAAGCTGATTTTCAACTTGCTTATGCTAATGTACGTAAAATGCAATTTTTTACTAAGTTGCACCAAGAAGCATTAAAACTGGAAGAAGAATTGTTGTGAGCCAAGTTCAATGTGAAAAAATTTAAACTATATTGGAATTATAATTATGAATTGCTATATATTAAAAGCTTAAGTTTACTAGGCTTATTGAATATAAAGTAATTCATGTTATTGATATTTCAGATTATTATAAATATATTGCTAGTGAACTTGTTAATATTTTGACCGGAGCAGTTATTTGGAATAAAAAATTACCCTTCTTTCGTGACTCGCAACAACTCATTAACTGTGGTTTCTCCTGCTAATAAGTATTTTAAACCATCTTGATAAATTGATTGATTGCTAATATATTTTTCCATTTCATGCTGGCCAGCACTATCGTGAATCATATTGCGTAAAGTGCTATCTATATTGACTAATTCATAAATTCCAGTTCGGCCTCGATAACCAATGGAATTACAATTTGAACAACCGTTAGCTTTATATAATTCAGGGGCTATTGCTAAACCTAATTCCGCTAATTCCACCGCATTTGGCACATAATCTTGTTTGCAGTGCGGACATAAAAGACGAATTAAACGTTGGGACATTAAACCAATTGCACTAGAGGCCAGCAAAAACGGCTCTACGCCCATATCTCGCAACCGAGTAATAGCACCAATAGCAGTATTAGTGTGCAGAGTTGACAAAACTAAATGGCCAGTAAGACTAGCTTGAATAGCAATCTGAGCTGTTTCTACATCACGAATTTCCCCAACCATCACCACATCCGGGTCTTGCCGTAAAATAGCTCGCAAGCCACGAGCAAAAGTCATATTAACCTTAGTGTTGACTTGAGTTTGAGCAATACCATCTAAGTAATATTCTATCGGGTCTTCCACTGTCATAATATTACGACTATGGTCATTTAGATAATTAAGCATGGCATACAAACTAGTAGTTTTACCAGAACCAGTCGGCCCAGTAACCATCAGTACTCCATAAGGTTTTTGTAACAGCTCTTGCAAACGGTCTAATATTTCTGCCGCCATGCCAATCTGTTTTAAATCTAATCTGCCAGCTTGCTTATCTAACAACCGTAAAACTACTCGCTCTCCATGTCCAGATGGAATTGTGGATACCCGCACGTCCACCGCCCGGCCAGCAATACGCAAAGAAATACGCCCATCTTGAGGTAGCCGTTTCTCCGCAATATCCAATTTAGCCATAACCTTGATGCGGGAAATTAGCAATGGGGCCAAAGCTCGCCGGGGTTGCAGCACTTCCCGTAAAACTCCGTCAGTCCGAAATCGTACCACTAATCTAGTTTCAAACGGCTCGATATGGATATCCGAAGCATTTTCCTTAATCGCCTCGGACAACAAAGCATTAATCAGCCGAATTATGGGAGCATCATCGGCAGTTTCCAATAAATCCTCTGGTTCAGCCAGTTGTTTGGCAACTTGAGATAAATCTAAATCATCTCCCAAACCTTCCATCGTTTGGCTAGAACTGGCTTCATAGTTTTTGATAAGCAGAAGGTCAAACTGTTCTGAGGAAATTGCTTGTAAGTCTAATGCCACACCTAAAAAACGTCGTACTTCGGTTAAAGTTTGACGAGTTATATTGGGACGGTGATATATAATATTAGGCTGGGATAATATTACACCGCACCGTTTAGCAAAGGTGAAGGGAATGGATAGTGGCTTCATTTTTGGACAATTAAGTCTGCAAGTATGGCTCTGGCATGAGATAAGGTCACGTCATAATGAGTTTCCAACGCTAAATTAATCCCACGTAAACCAGCTACCACTTTGGCAGTCCAATCTAAATATTCTTGCCGGCGTTCCAATGACCAATCACAAGGTGGTGAATAAGCAATATCGTGAACATTACAGGTCTTATCAGCCAGTTTGATTTGTTTAGCAGCGATAGATTTATGAGGAGCGGTTTCAATTTGTTTAAGTTTGCGTTGTTGTTTGGGTAAGTTTTTATCATCGCTAACCTCTTGAACTAAATGTAAAACTTCCTCTCCGAACTGTTCCATAATTTCTATTTCAGTAGTATCGGTATCCTCCAACGTATCGTGCAGTAAAGCCGCCATTAACGTTGCTGTCTCACGTATTTCGCCTATTTCCCATAAAGTCACTGCTACTTCAATAGGATGGTTGATATAAGAAATTACTTCCTCACTTTTACGCTGTTGATTACGATGTTTTACGGCTGCAAATTGAAGTGCATTTAATAATAATCCTATGTCATCTGAACTAAACATCTTTTTTAGATTCATCATCAATCACGATATAGCGAGTTAAGTAAAAGCTTTGTCCAATCACGAATACTATGGTCAAACCTAGCATACCGAATAGTTTGAAATTCACCCAAGTATTAGTGTCAAAATTGAAAGCCACAAATAAATTTAAGATACCTATGATGATGAAAAAAACTATCCAAGCAATATTTAAATTAGTCCAAACTTTGGTTGAAGAGACGGTAATTTGTTTGTCTAACATCCGTTGGAGTAAATTTTTCTTACCGATGAATTGACTGCCAAGAAATGCTATGGCAAAGGCCCAATTAACAACGGTTGGTTTCCATTTTATAAAGTTTTCATCTTGCAAAAATAGAGTCAGACCACCGAGAACTAGGACTAACACCAAGGTGATTAGGTGCATATTTTCAACTCGGTGATGTTTAAACCAGAACCACCCAACTTGGATAACAGTAGCAACAATTATTACTGCAGTTGCAGTATAAATATCATAAACTTTATAGGCAACAAAGAATAATAAAATTGGTAAAAAATCTAAAAACAGTTTCATATTATTTAATTTTGTACGGAATGAAAGATGGAATAGGCAGGAAATAGGTTGAAATTATAAATTGGTAAAAAATATAATAATTAAAAATAACCGTTCTGCTCTAAAGAAAAATTATCTCATTTGCGGTGGAATAAAGCAAGATTCATATCAGTTATAGTGATATTTCTATATTATTACAAACAATAAGTTATATGAGTGGCACGATTTTATCTTTGATTGTTTTACTTTAAAATCAATTTATTACAAATCAATATGTTAAATAATTAGAACAATACTTGCATAAAAAATACGCAAAGTTAAAATATTAGGTAGTCCTAAATAGTGGTAATGGTTTGACTCGTTCCCAACGTCCTCGTTGGGAATGCCTATCAAGACGCTCCAGCGTCAAGTTTTATTTCCATTTCATAAACAACTCAATCAAGCTACATTCTCCAGCATAATTTCTAGCACTTGAATAACGCCAATGTTCAGGTTTATCA
>DAOUSR010000225.1 GCA_030627125.1 Thioploca sp. | reverse complement strand
TCTAGTTAGTTTTTATTTAAAAAACCTCTGTATTATTAGTAGCTTATGCTACATTTCTCAGAAACGAATCGCACTATTTTTCCATAATGTACGGCTTGTAATTCTTGCATAGGAATTCTCCAGTAAAATAATGACTAAATTATACCAGATTTGTTTTTGGAGATGCAAATGAACTTAATGGGATATTTCTTGGATTACATGGATTTTATAAGGTATATGATGTTGGAGCGTTCTGGTGGGTATTTTTAACGGGGATGTTGGGAATGATGAAACGAACTGAAAATCCTGATTCTGACAATGATGTTCAATTGCCCAAACGAAAAGACCTGACAGGTTTTAGAAACCTGTCAGGTCTGTCTAATGTTCAATTGCCTGATCGGCGAACTTCCCTGAAAGAGCGGGTTATTTCCCACTTTTAAAATCAACAACTTAAAAAGCAAATACGGGCAGACCTAAAAATCAATAGATTGTGAAAGAACATATAAATCAATAGTCTTATATATCTGAACGATTAAAACTATATGATTTTTATGCTATCAAAATGAATTCATATTGTCAAGTATTTTTTGCAATTTGTCAGAATCAACCCGCTTATCTACACTGGCTTATTTCCTAATTCACACCTGATGCATAACCAGACTCTTGTTAGCTATCGTAGCTTGAGCCAATTCAACTAAACGTGAACTATGGGTTAAAAATAAAATTTGCGTTTTCTGACATAACTCGCCTAAAATTTCCAAAGTTGCAGTAGAACGTTCATCATCAAAATTAATCAAAATATCATCTAAAATCAAAGGAATCGGAGCATTTTTATCAATATGCCGCTCAATACCAGCCAAGCGTAACGCTAAATATAATTGATCCCTAGTCCCATCACTCATATTAGCAGTAAGGATATTATTGTTATCCGAAGTACGCACCCCAACTAAAACTGGTTGATCATTACTACTATTATAATCCGTTTTCAAACCACAAAAACTATTCAAAGTCAGACGTTGGAACAATTCACTAGCTCGCTTCAATAAAGGCCCCTGATTCAATTCACGATACCGTTCCATCGACTTGCGTAATATAGAACCAGCCAGATGAACTTGGATATAACGTTCAGTTAAATTTTGGATTTCTGCTAAAGCCAATTGGGCCTCATCCGCATATTTAGCGGCTTTATCATTACCATCCATACGTTTTAACTCAGAACCTGTTTCACCAATAGTGCGGTCAATATCAGATCGTTGTTGTTCTAATTGTTGAATTTGTTCTTTACAATTTTGTAACTGTCCAAACGACTGATCTATATCAACCATTGCCGCTGCCGCAGTTAAATCTTGGGTTGAAACCCCTTCACCTTGTTCTAATAACTGTTGTTCTATTTCGACTAAATCTTGTTGCAATTCCTTTTTTAATACCGATTTTTGTTCTGCTAGTTCCAAATATTCCAAATTTTCACAATGAGCTTGTTCTAACAAAACTTGCAAATGAGCCGCAGAAATTTTAACTTGTTGACTAGCATGAGTTAATCTCTGTTGTTCTGCTTCTAAACGTTGTTGTAATTGTTCATAACGGATTAAATCTTTTTCAGTTTGCTGCAATCGATTAGCCAAGGTAGGTATAGTTTGCTCAACTGGATCATTTGCCAATTTTGGAGCTATTTTCTGCACTATCTTTTGCACATTATTTTTAAATGCTTCAGCATCTTTTTGCATCATATTTACTCGACGTTGCAAACTAGTTACTTTATCAAGTTTATTCAACACTTGCGATAAATCATTAAGAACATTTTGAGCTGTATCCGGGATAGTATCAGCAGGTAATTGCAAAGGTTTTAAAGCTCGTTCCCACTTAATTTGCCATTTTTTTACAGCTTTTTCCGCTTGTTGTTGAGTAATTTTATTACGCCGTCGTTCTTTAACTATATTCTTGATTTCTAACTGTAAATTTTCTCGTACACGCTGTAAAGCAGTAGTTTCAACAATATAAGCTTCAGTCTTAGTAATTAAATATTGTAATGATTCATTAGTTTTAATCTGGGTATTTTGCGACAGAGCTTGAGTCAATTCTTGGCATAATGTGGTAATCAACTGCTGACGTTCTTGCAACTGTTGCTTACGTTCCCGTAATTCGGACGCTTGGCGGCGTAATTCAAGTGCATCATGCAACCAAGATCGCATTTCACTGGCACTCCAGGGTTTAACTCCAGTTTCTTTCCAACTAGCTTCCCACTCTAACTGCAATTGAGCCACTAGACCTTCTACCATATGCCATTTTTTGGTTTGCACTTCTTGGTCACGTTTAGAACTGGTTTGAATTGCTAATTGTTGTCCGTATTCAGCAACTCGTTTAGCATCACGTCGCAATCTATCTGAAAGATCATCAGCATAATACACAGTCTCTTCAAAAATTTTAAATACTTCATTGTTTGGAGATTTAACGTTGTCCTGAAATGGATATGGCGGCGGAAGGTCTGAAAAAAGAGAAAGATTATTATCTTTAGTATTTTCCTGCTTAATTTTTTGCCAATATTTTTGCCGATTTTTTCTAGCCTTCATTAAAGCTTCTTCAGTAGGAATTTCTCCATTCCAAGACAATGCATTGATTTTTTGCGTAGATTCTTCATTTTTCTTACGAGCTTCTAATAGATGTTCTTTAATTCGTTTTAGATCATTATCAAGTTCGTTAAAATGCCGCTCAAAATAATCAATTCTTTCCATCTTTGGCAATATGGTTTGTTCTAAAATTTCTATACTATTATTCCAACCGATTTGCTGCAAACCAAGTTCTAAATTCTTAGTTAAAGCCGTAATTTTCTGTGCATCTTGGCGTTGAATTTCTTCTAAATCATCATATTTATTGGCTCGATTCAAAGCTACTTGCAATGTGGTTAAGTCTAGAATTGGGGATAATTCGTCTACTCTAGTTTGTTGCAACTGTTCTTCTAATTCTTCCAAACGTTGCCCAATATTGCGTTGTTTTTCTTGCAATACCGGAGCTTCAGCTGCTAGTTTATTGATTAAATCTCGTTGCCGATTAGTTATTAGCAATTTTTTAGTGAAATCTTTCAATTCCAGTTGAGGATAAATTTCTCGCAATAAATTTCTTGCATCGGCTTCCACAGTCCGCATTTCAGTACGCACTCCGGGTAAGTCACGAGAAGCTTTTTGATGGCTACCCAGTCTGCCTCGCAAATCATCAATAGTAGTTTTATGCGTTAATAAATTTTGGGATATATCAATTTTATCTATTTGTTGTTGTAGAATATTTATATCTTTATGAGCTTGCTCTTCTTGAGCGGTTGCAGTATGTAAAATTAATCTGGTCTGGGAATGTTTAGTTGCGGCATCATTTGGTAACAGAATTACATGCTGAAGCTCTGATAACTTAGTGGTAAGTTCTTGTCGCCGCTGCAACAGAGGTCTAGTACGTTGAATGCGTCCCAAACGATTCTGGTTAGCTCGGATAATTTGTAATTCTTTAGTCAATTCAGTATGTTGGAGTTGAGCCTTAGCCAATTTTTTTGCTTGTTCAGTCCATTTACTAGCTGATAAAGAATTATCTTGAATTAGTTTACAGACATCCTTATAAATCCGAATATTTTTATTTAATAATGGCTTACTACCACGAGGTCTAAATAATTCTTCTTTTTCTTTCTCTAATTTTGCTAATATATCATGAACTTTCAGACCACCAGTAGCTGCCTCAAATAAGCTTTCGCCAACTTCTCCCCCACCTTCGAGTAAAGTCTCACCACCTTGCCGCAATCTATCATGATTAAAACAAGACAAAGCAGTAAATTGAGTTTCATTCATTTTGCTCAGGAAAGTTTGTAAATGCTCTTCATCTAACGGTTTATTATCAGCATCTAATAGAGTATTTTTGCGGCCTTTACGTCGATAACAAATTAATTCTTGGCCATCATTACCCAGCAATTTGGCTCCAATGCGTAATTTATCATTATTATGAAAATAAGCATCAGTAGTACGCTCTGGAATACCAAAAAAGAAGTGAGTTAAGGCTCGATGCATACTACTTTTACCTGCTTCATTAGGCCCATAAAGCAAGTGAAAACTACCAGCCGAAAAATCTAATTTTTTATCGGTAAATAATCCAAAAGCTAATAATTCAAGTTGTAAAATTTTCATGTAATATAATTAATTACGCAAATGGTTTAAGTTAAATAGGTATAGCAATTTTTAATTATGAATGCTTAATTCTTAATTCTTAATGAAATTAGATATAAGTCATTTAATTTATAG
>DAOUSR010000150.1 GCA_030627125.1 Thioploca sp. | reverse complement strand
TCTGGTAGCCTTGCTAAGAAACGCCGTAAGGCTATTTGGAGTGATGATTACAGGGCTAAACTCGTGTTTGGATTATAATTTTAATGCGGTGGCCCTGGTGGGTAGTGCCTAATGAAGTAGTAACTAATGCAAGTGGGGTGGGTATTTTACAGGTTGATTTGAGCAATGGGGATATTAGTGGTCATATTACTCTATCTGGATTGCCAGATGTGACAGTTGCTCATATTCATCAAGGTACTAGAGAAGAAAACGGTGAAATAATTATAGCTCTTGAACCTAATGATGATAAAACAATATTCAGTGTACCAGAAAATACTGTATTAACTCCATCACAATTGAAAATCTTACTAAAAGCAGAATTATATTTTAATGCACATACAGCAGAATATCCTGCAAGTGCTATTCGTGGACAAATAGAACGAGTGATAAACTAATTTAGTTTCTATATTCCAATAGTTCGGATTATAATTTTGTTAAAAACTGTCCGAACTATTTTCATAAATGTTATTCAAAGTTTTGCTGAGTTTGTGGCGAAGGTATTAACAATAATGAATAATTTTTAGTTTCATTAAGCTAAATCAGGCATTAATTTTTTTGTAGTCCTAAATTAAACTACTGAGGAAAATAGGCTAAAAAATAAGTGAAATTATTAAAAAACCTCTCAACCAAAAAATTTGGAGAGAGGTAAAATACATAATTAAGGAGGAATGCTACTAGAAAATATTAAGCAACATATATACCAATTTATTATATATTTTATAATTTACATATTTTTCAAATAATTACAACTGTAATGGGTAAGATAAATAGTTGTTTCTATGTTAATATAAAAAACTACAACCAAAAAATTTACTATGATAGCATTTTCCAATTAAATTAATTATATCAATACAAATTAAGAACTTGATACTTAATATCGAATTTCATTAAGAATTAACATTCATAATTAAGAATTGCTATAACAACCAATGTTATTCAAAATTTAATAAAGCATGTTATTATTTCTCTTGAATTAATCCTAAAATATTCAAACTATGAAAACAAACAAAATCAAATACATATCAAATATTAGCATTTGCTTATATTGAGTTTTTTCAATTAGGACTTAAATAATATTAATATCAGTTGTTGTTAAATTTATTAAACTGAAAATAATTTAAGTTAGTAGCTAACTGGACTATTTTTATGTTTTCCTTTACTCTATTAAAGAGCATCTACTAAATATAGTAGATATTTATTAAATTAATATATATTTCAACTCTAAATCGAGGTAAACATATTTATGGCAGATATATTTTCAGACGCTTGGATGAAAGCATTTATGGAAGAATGGAATAAAGAACCAGAACTTTCTGATGCACTTGCTAAAATTAACTTTAACTCTAGTATTGGTTATGGAATTATTGGTGAGGCTCAACCAAAAGGATTTATTACTATAGAAAATGGCAAAGTAACTTCAGCAGGTGCATATAATGGTGAAGAGTTAAATTGGGACTTACGAGCCAAGGAAGATAGTTGGAATAAGTGGCTTGAAAAAGGTTTAGGCATGGCTAGTTTAGGAGCTGCTTATGTTAGTGGTAAATTAAAATTTAACATTGGTGATTACACAGCCATGATTAAAGACCCACGTATGGCCGGACCATTTGTAAAAAGTTTCACAGTTATGGGACGCGTTAGCTAATTAAGAAGTTCTATCCAAATTGCACCTCTAAATTTATTTCAAGTATGAAAGTTTAGAGGTGTGTTTTTATGGATTATAATTCCAAAAAAATATTTCAGTGCATAAAATGAATATGTTAAAACAAATTATTAAAATACTAGCTATTACGCTGTTATTTACCAGCTATGTACAAGCAGGTGATGAATATACTTATAAAGTTCAGGTTCATGATCTTAGTCCACCAGTTACTTTAAGTGGGACAGTGATACCAAAAAAAGAAGTTACTTTTACCGCCCAATCACCCGGACGAGTGATAAGTCTTGCTGGTGAAGAAGGTGATAAATTTGCTGAAAATACAATCTTATTAGCATTGGATAATAGAGAATTATTAGCAAAACGTCGTTCTGCAATTGCTGAATGGAGAAATGCCGATGCTACATTACGCAATGCTGGAGTACAATATACTCGACAATTACATTCACCAGATTCGCCAGATGATGCTCCGGGTGGTATGGCAATTCCATATTTATTTGATAACCTTCTTACTAAACCATTCAGTGATTTAATGGGACATAGTAATGAAGGGCTAGATCGGCGAACTCAATTACATGGTTATGAAATTAAAATTGAACAAGCTAATAATGCTTTGTGGCAAGCTAAATCTCAAATTGAACAGATAGATTCTAAATTGCGTGATGCTCAGAGTATTACTCCTTTTAAAGGGGTAATCATCAAAAAAATGGTGGAAGTTGGTGATACTGTAATGATGGGGCAAGAATTATTACAATACGCTGATACTGAACAATTACAAATTGAAGTTGATGTTCCGGCTCGTTTAATAGGTGGTTTAGAAGTTGGTAAACAGATATCAGCCAAACTGGATATTTTAGATAAAAATATTATTGTTTCAATAGCAAGAATTTTCCCAATCGCTGATAAACAGAGACATACAATTAAAGTTAAATTTGATATACCAGATGAAACTCGAAACAAATTTAGCAAGTATGTAGGACCAGGTCAATATGCCCAAGTTGATGTACCAGACGTAAAAGCTGGCCCCCAGAGTTTATTATTAATTCCTAATTCTGCTATTATGAAACGTAACAGTTTACCCGGAGTTTGTGTTTTACAAAACAATAAACCAGAAATTAGTTTGATACGCATAGGTCAAAAAATTAATCCAACTCTGATTGGTGAACTTGACCAAAATATTGGTGATTATGTGAGTGTTCTCAGTGGTTTAGCTGAGGGTAGTCAAGTGTTAGTCAATTCTAAATGTAGATAGTCTATTTTAAGTCTATAAAACTTCCAACTTTAATCTTATCCGCATGACAGACCAATATTCAGAGAATACTCCTAATTTAGACAATTCTTCACCCGACAACGAACCAAATTTAGGTTTAGCCGGGAAGGTTGCACAAGCATTTATTCATTCGCCCTTATCACCCCTATTATTTTTTACCATGTTATTCATGGGAATTTTAGGGTTAATGGTTACTCCACGCCAAGAAGACCCACAAATTTCCGTCCCAATGGTGGATATATTTGTGCAGTATCCGGGAGCGTCCGCCAAACAAGTTGCTAGTTTAGCCTTAGACCCATTACAACGCATCATGACTGAAATCCCCGATGTGAAACATGTATATTCAGCAGCTGAAAGAGGTCAAGGCATAGTAACAGTTCAGTTTGAAGTTGGCGAAGAATTAGAACATTCTATCTTCAAAGTCCATGACAAAATACAATCTAATTTAGAAAAAATTCCACCCGGTATAATGCCACCATTGGTAAAACCGAAAGGCATTGATGATGTGCCGGTGGTAGCCCTTACTCTATGGTCGGATAATTTAGACGATGGGGCTTTGCGTATATTATCCTTAGAAGTCATGCAAAGTCTCAAAGGAATCCCAGATACTGGCCAAAGTTTTGTAGTTGGTGGACGTTCAGAACAAGTATTAATAGAAGTTAAACCAGAAAGATTGTCTGGTTTTGGTATTTCCATCGATCAGGTAGCTCAAACTGTTAAAACGGCTAATAATGAAACCAAAGCTGGTAATATTGAATATGGCAATACTCATTTTACAGTTTATACTGGTAAGTTTTTAAGCAATTCTGAAGAAGTAAAAAAATTAGTAGTTGGTACTTTTAAAGGAGTTCCAGTTTACTTAAGAGATGTAGCTAATGTAATTCAAGGCCCAGAAATAGAACCTTATCAAATGGTTAATTATTTTTCTGGCCCATCCTATTCTCAACATGATAGTTTTTGGTTGTCGCAAGAAAACTCCGTAGAAGAAGTCAATGGAGCTCCAGCAGTTACTATTGCCATTTCCAAAAAAATTAGTAGTAATGGAGTTGCCGTTTCCAAAAATATTTTAGATCATGTTGATATACTGAGAAAAAATAAGATAATTCCAGACAATGTTCACGTAGAAGTAACTCGTAACTATGGCCAAACTGCCGATAATAAAGTTAACAGTTTAATTAAGAAATTATTTATCGCTACTGGAGCAGTGACTTTATTGGTATTATATTTTTTAGGTTGGCAACCATCTTTGGTAGTAACATTAGTAATTCCAGTGGTAATTCTAATTACCGTATTTTCCGCTTGGGTTTTAGGTTATACCATTGATAGAGTTAGTTTATTTGCACTGATTTTCTCGATTGGAATTTTGGTGGATGATGCGATTGTGGTAATAGAAAACATCTATCGGCGTTGGTTGCTTAAAGGAGAAACAGATTCTGCTACGGCGGTTGATGCAGTGCGTGAAGTTGGTAATCCAACGATTTTAGCCACTTTCACTGTAGTCGCAGCTTTGATGCCAATGGGATTTGTATCTGGAATGATGGGGCCTTATATGGAACCAATTCCAGCTTTGGGTTCAATTGCAATGATATTTTCCCTATTTGCTGCTTTTGCTTTCACACCTTGGTTGGCGATGCGCTTCAAACCATCAATAGAGGCTTTAGAAAAGGCGGAGATTAAAGAACATAAAACTAATGAAAGATGGGAAGCTCTTTTCCGAACAATATTGCCACCACTGATCAATAATAGATTTCTTGGTTTTGGGTTTTTAATTGGTTTGATATTTGCATTTTTCGCTGCTTGTTCAATGTTTTACTACCATTCAGTTGAAGTGAAAATGTTACCGTTGGATAAAAAACCCGAATTTAATGTATTTATTGATATGCCGGAAGGAACTGCTTTACCAGTAACATATAATTTGACTCGCCAACTGGTAGAAAAATTACGGGATAAGGAAGAATTTTCCGAAGTAATTGCCTTACAATCTTATGTTGGAACTTCACAACCATTTGATTTTAATGGTATGGTGCGACACTATTATTTACGGAATAAACCTTGGCATGCTGATATTCATGTGCAGTTAGGCAAAAAAAGTTGTGGTATGAATTTTTGGAATAGCGAAACTCGTGCTTGTTATGCTGAACAACGAACTAGTCATGAAGTTGCGATTGCGGTTAGGCAAGCTTTACACAAAATGACTAAGGAATTAAACAGTCCCGTAAAAATTACCATAGTAGAAATGCCACCAGGTCCTCCAGTACTGCAATCTATTGTAGCTGAAATCTACGGTCCCGATGATAAAACCCGGCGGGAAGTTGCAGAAAGAATGACAGCAGCTTTTGAGCAAGCTAAGATTTTGGATGACGTTGATAATTATATGACCAAACCACATAAAATTTGGCGGTTTGAAGTTGATACTGAAAAAGCAGTACGGCGTGGTATTTCGGTAGATACTATTAATCGTAATTTGACTATGGCATTGGGTGGTTTTAAGTTAGGTGATATTAAACGTGGCAACATGTTAGAACCAACTTATATCGTAATTCAAGTACCATTAACAGAGCGTTCGCAATTAAGTCGTTTATATGATTTGCCAATTCCAACTCAGGCTGGTGGCATTATTCCTTTGGCAGAATTAGGCAGTTTTGTGGAAGCAGATCAAGACCCGATATATTACCAAAAAGATTTACGGCCGGTTGAATATGTGGTTGGCGACCCAGTAGGTATTTTTAATGAAGAAACCAATGAATATACACTAAGTGCTCCAATTTACGGTATGTTAGAAATTGAAGAGTTGCTAAAAGACTATACGACTCCCGATGGAGTAAATTTAGTTGATACTGGTTGTATAGACTTATGGGTAATTTCATTTTGTGATAGATATTTAGGGCCACCTAAAACTCATGGGCAATCTGGATTTGAATGGACTGGAGAATGGACAGTTACCTACGAAACTTTCCGAGATATGGGAATGGCATTTGGAGTGGCAATGGTCTTGATTTATATCTTAGTGGTATGGCTATTTGGTAATTTCATTGTACCAGCTATTATTATGGCTCCAATTCCATTGACTTTATTAGGTATTATACCTGGACATTGGTTGTTTGGTGCCGAGTTTACCGCAACTTCAATGATTGGTTGGATTGCACTATCTGGTATTATCGTGCGTAACTCAATTTTATTGGTTGATTTTTCTATCATCCAAGTTCAAATGGGAGTTCCGATCCAAGAAGCGGTAATTATATCCTGCAAAACTCGTACTCGGCCGATTATAATTACGGCTTTTGCATTGGTAGCTGGGTCTGCGGTTATTATTACTGATCCAATTTTCCAAGGCATGGCAATTTCCCTAATGTTTGGGGTTTTAGTTTCAACTTTATTAACTCTGATAGTAATTCCATTAGGTTGTATTAGTATTGGGCCAAAAGCTTTATGTAGTTCTGGAGGTCGCAGTACTTATATAGAAGATTTTGTAGAAGAAGAGAAATATTCATTTCCACCAATGCCATTATGGATGCGGATTTATTCAGCACTTATCGGTTTTGTGTTCACAGTTATAGGTTTTGTCCAGAAGATAATTGAAATAGTAAAGATGGTATTTTATATTATTCGAGCTATTTTTATTTTGATTTTCAGTATGTTTAGTGGTTTATTGAGTAAGGTAGCCCCTGAAACTCCACCACCTAGCAAAAAAGTGACTTCTCCGAAAGTTAGTCCGCCTGAAGACAAGCCTACTACAGAACCAGTCTCAAGTTCGGCACCAGTTGCAATTGACACAGTTGAAAAAACTCCGATTGTAAAGGTGCCAGTTGTGTCTGAGCCTGAAGTTACCGAAGTTGATAAACCTAGTGAACCTGCTCCAGATGTGAAACCAGTTACTTCAAGAAATTCAAGAAAGAGAATTGCTTCTCGAAATAGTATCCAGTTGAAATCTGATTTAGTGGGGCATTATGATAAGCCTCGTGATGAATAAGTCTGTATGATTAGTAGGGGCAATTCCTTGTGGTTGCCTCTCGTTCCCAACATCCACATTCAATGCTATTAAGTTAAGGATTAAAAGGTAAATTTTCGTTGCCTTTTCTGATAATTAAGAAGATGTCTAGAAGAACGTACGAGGAACTTTTCGTTTTTCTCTAACCAGGATAGTTAAAAATAATTTTTCTAACCGTTCAATAATCTGAAGATTCATCAGAACATAACAATTCAATAGCCTGAAATTGCATTAAATGAAACTACATGGTTAACTTGTTGTTTTACCTGTTTTCTCGGATAATTTATCATTAACATCAGCGGTTAAGATAGTTTCAAGTCCAATTAAATATACTGTAGAGTAGAAATCTTGATAGATTGATTGGGCTGTTTTACCAGAAAAATTTTCAAGATTAAAACGGGTTTTTAAGATGGCATAAAATCCCTCAACTCCCCCTATGATAAATATCTAAAAAATCTTCAGTTGGAAATTGGGTTTCATCTAATGAATTGGTAACTTTCGTATTCATCATTTTCTAGTTGTACGCGGACAAATCGTACTGTTATTTGAGTCGGTAAATCATTGTCTTTAACTTGTGCAAGCTTACTATGGTGAGGTTCAAGAGTTGCTATATCAAAACCTTTTCCTTTTAACATATCACGAGCTTGATTAAAAGATGCTTTAGAACAACGTATTACAAATTTTCGATTGAACTAAAAAAAGAGTTGACAAATGGAAATATGATGGATAATTACGATCATATAATAGCAAATCATTATCAGAACTATATTCTAGATGTTTAATTGCTAAATTAACTATGCTCTGGCTTTACTTAAAATACTGTCAACTGCTATGTGATTTAACACGTCATACATTAGCCATTGCATATGACTTCCTTTTACTTCTGGATGGTCATTGCTATAAGATATTTGACCAAATTCATATATCAATGGTATCTGGTAATAATATTTTAGAACCATCAATACCCATTACACGCATTCCTTTATATAACTTGATGTTATCATCGCTATACATCACATCTACTACTGCTTTCTGATTTAGCTCTATAAAAGCCGTATAGTTTAAGTTCGCTCTGGCTTGAGTGAACGCAACTTACTGTTTCTAAATCAAATATTGATGTAAATTCGTTTAATATCAGTTGGATTTACTTCATACTTCAGAATTAAGACTACTACTAAAATACAATTTACGGGTTCGAGTAAATGCGGTTGTTACGATGTCTTTCTTTAAATTTTTCTTCTTGTATCAATTCTTGGCTTGTTTCTATTGATTCTTTTTTTAAATATTAATAACATGTTTATATCCTTTTGTATCTCTATACCACTTTCCTTAACTTAATGGC
>DAOUSR010000005.1 GCA_030627125.1 Thioploca sp. | reverse complement strand
TGTCCCTACGTAATAATTTGTGGTTACCCCAATTTTAAAAAAGGGCAACCATAAAGGATTACCCCTACGTAATAATTCGTAGGGGTAATCCCTTGTGGTTACCCTTAATTTAATGGAAGCGATCATGCTAAACTTAAACCAAGGCTTTACCTTATTAGAACTAATTATCGTTATGGTTATTATTGGCATGATGGCGATGTTAGTTATTCCAAATATAGGTACTAATCAAAGTGCTATTCTCAAAGCCCAAACACGAGAGGCAATGGCAGTGCTGCGATATGCCCGTAGAACCGCTACTATTGAAGGTAAACAAAAAACTATGATCCTTAGAGAAGGTGGAGATTCGGCCCCAAAAACTAATGTGGATTTAGGTATTTGGACTAGTCGTGGGGTAAAATTACAGATGAATAAGTCAGATGATGATGATAAATCTGCAAAGGCTAATGTTAGCACCGAAGTTACTTTTTACCCAGAAGGTGGTAGCAGTGGCGGCAAAATAACTTTAACTTTTCATGAATATACCGCCAAAATTGAGATTAATCATTTAACTGGTAAAATTAAATCAGATATTTTTGCAAATGAAGATAAATAAGGGTTTTACTTTATTAGAAGTTTTAATAGCTATGACAATAGTTGCGATGGCTTTGGGTACCGTATTTAGTCTATTAGCTGGTAGTAAACGATTAGCATTTAAAGCAGCAGACGATATAGAACGGACAATTTTTTTGCGTTCAGCTCTTAATGCTGCCCAAATTCTCGAAGAACCAGAATATCCAGAATTGCCAAATCGCTATAAAAAATCTCTGGAAATAGATAGTGGTGACTTTTTGGAAAAACCAGAAAAACAAACTCGCCCTATGAAATTAGCTTTAGAATCATACGTTTTACATGATGATGAAAAAGATATAGAATTAGTTACGGTACGTTTAGTTTTAATGGATACAGCAAAATAATGCAAGTTAAAAATACTGGTTTTACCCTGTTAGAATTATTGATAGCCTTAACCTTATCAACTATGGTTATATTACTGTTGGCGATGGGTATGAACATTGTTCTCAACGAATGGGGACGTTCTGGTGGTAGATTGGAAAATAGTTTAGATAAAGTTTTGATTTTGTTAAATATTGAACGTGCATTGGAAGGAGCATATCCACATACTTATTTTGATAAAGACGATAATAAGAGGTATATCTTTTTTGAGGGTGAAGAAGAAAAAATAACTTGGGTATCAACAGTATCTCCAGGTCGTCATCCAGGTCTGCAAATTTGGCAATTATCGCCTAGCGATAAAAATGATTGGGTACAAATTAAAGTAATTCCAGCATTTGCAGGTAATCCAACTGAACGTTTAGAAGCAGAAGCTGAATCAGTAACGATATTAGAAGGTTATAAGGCAACTTTTGAATATTTATATATAGATAAAAAATTGGATGATGAAACTGAGTGGATGGACAAGTGGTCAGCGAGAAAATTACAGTCTTTACCCAGTGCTGTGCGAATAAAGCTAGAAGCTGATGGTGATACTGAAGAAGAATCTTTAGAAGTTATTGCCACAATTCAAGCTAATAAACATCAAGTAATTCGACCAGTTAAACCGTAATGATATAGCAATTCTTAATTAAGAATTGTTATAATACTACCTAATAATTTCTTACAATTAATATAAAATTATGCCTATAAAATTACCAGATAATGGTACTAAAATTTCTATACAAAATAATCGGTTAAATGTCCCAGATAATCCAATTTTGGGTTATATTGAAGGAGATGGTATTGGACCAGATATCACCAATGCTTGTTTACGAATTTGGGATGCTGCAGTTCTGCAAGCTTATGCTGGTAAACGTAAAATTCATTGGGCAGAACTATTTATGGGGGAGAAAGCCAGCAAAAAATATGCTGGAGATTATTTCCCAAAAGAAACCATTCAAGCTTTACAGGATTTAGTTGTATCTATCAAAGGGCCATTGACTACTCCGGTTGGTGGCGGATTTCGTTCTCTGAACGTTTCGTTGCGACAAACTTTAGATTTATATGCCTGTGTGCGGCCACTGCGTTATTACCATGGAGTTCCTTCACCTTTATTACACCCAGAACTTATTGATGTAACTATTTTTCGGGAAAATACTGAAGACGTTTATGCTGGTATTGAGTATGAATCTGGTTCACCAGAAATGCGAAAGATGGAAAAATTTCTAAAACAAGAAATGGGAGCTAAATTTTTTGCTGATAGTGGAATTGGAATTAAACCGATAAGTCCATTTGCTACTAAGCGTTTGGTACGCAAAGCAATTAGATATGCTATTGATAATAACAAGAGAAATGTTACTTTAGTGCATAAAGGTAACATCATGAAATTTACTGAAGGTGCCTTTCGTAATTGGGGTTATGAACTAGCAAAGGCAGAGTTTGCTGCTGAAACGATTACTGAAGAAGAATTATATAGTAAATACAATGGCAAGCAACCGGAAGATAAAATTGTAATTAAAGACCGCATCGCTGATATTATGTTTCAATTGATGTTATTGCGTCCCACCGAATTTGATGTTATTGCCACTATGAATTTGAATGGTGATTATCTGTCGGATGCGATTGCAGCTCAGGTTGGAGGCATGGGAATTGCCCCTGGAGCAAACATAAGTGATCATGTGGCGGTATTTGAAGCTACGCATGGTACTGCCCCTAAATACGCTAATTTAGATAAGGTTAATCCTGGCTCTCTGTTGTTTAGTGGAGTTAATATGTTGGAATATATTGGTTGGCAAGAAGCTGCTGATTTAATTAGCAATGCCTATCCTAAAGTAATTAAGAAGAAAATTGTTACTTATGATTTTGCCCGCCAGATGGAAGGTGCTACTGAGGTGTCTACTAGTAAATTTGCAGATGCTTTGATTGGTGAGCTTTAATTTAGAATTAATCTTTTCCTAGCATTAAATTAACTGATATTTCGCACATTGATTATTAACTTCCCCTAGCTCCTTAAGTAAGGAGTGGCTAAGGGAAGTTAATTTTAGTTAGAATCATATGGTATTCATCTCGTCATTTTTAATTAAAGTTTTTGTTTCTATAATTTTTTGTTTTATTTCCGTTATTTCTTGTTCCTTGTCATCCAATTTATCTTGTAGCATCTGCAAATATTTCTGTGGATTTCGGTGTTGATAAACCCGTCTAACAATATCGATAATAATTAATATTCTAATAATTCTATTAATAACTGATCTAGCACGATAAATATTTAGTATATTTTGTATTTTAACCAATAAATAAGCAGTTTTTGAAAACTGCAAATATTTAAATATTAAAATAAATCTGGCTAAAACTAGCATTGGAAGAATAATGATAGAAAGCTCTAACCAATGAGATGTTACATATTTTAGCGGTTTTTTGCTAATAGAACATAAGATAATAAATTCAATGACAAATAAACTCCATATTACTGCATTACCAAGATTCAGTAAATGAGTCAACCATAAATGAGATATCTTAGAAAAGATAATTTCGGTAATCCAAAATGGTATCATCAAACAAGACACAATTAAGATTGGATATAAAAATCTTTTTTCAATATGCTCATATAATGTTTGGTCAATTAGTTGCCAATTTAAATCCCAAAATATATATTCTTTATCATGACAACGCTTAGATGCTAAACGCAAGGGCGGTATAAGCATCATTATAAAAGTAATAAGTATATTTTTACCAGTTTTTTCACAACAAAATAATAAATGCAATGTTCTTTCAATAATAAATACTGGCCATAACATATACAGTGTATAAATCATTGATTGACCATAATATAAACTTTCAAAACCATGAGCTGTTTGTAGGTATTGAATTAAGATTGCTAATACAAATAAAAAAATTATCGTTATAACTAACATAAAAATTGCGATTATTTTTTTTATAACATGTTTAATTGTTTGGTAAAAATTATACATTTAAATATGGTTAGCCAAGAAGCTTAAAGTTTATAGTTATTTTAGCCTAGAAATTTATCTCAAGTAGGTTTTTTAGATTTAAAAGTTGCTAAATAGTTAAATAAATATTATAATGCTATATTTTTTAATAACCTTAAATTTATGTAAAGGAGAGTACGCTTTCAATGCCTCAAGTTCGTGTAAGAGAGAATGAACCTTTTGAAGTTGCTATTCGTCGTTTCAAGCGTTCCTGTGAAAAGGCTGGAATTTTAGCTGAAGTACACCGTCGTGAATATTACGAAAAACCTACCGCTGTTCGTAAACGTAAAGCTGCTGCTGCTGTTAAAAGACACCTAAAAAGAGTCCATCGTACCAAATTACGTCCACGTCGTGACTATTAAGAGATACAAATCTACTTAGTTGGTAATATTATGTCTGACTCGATAAAACAAAAAATTCAAGAAGATATGAAAGTGGCCATGCGTGCTAAAGAAAAACAACGCTTAGGTACGATACGCTTAATGCAGGCCGCAATTAAACAACGGGAAATTGATGAGCGTATTAGTTTGGATGATACGCAGGTAATAGTAATATTAGATAAAATGCTTAAGCAAAGGCGAGATTCTATAGAGCAATATGAAAAAGCCAATCGACAGGATTTAGCTGAACAAGAAGCATTTGAAATTAAAATTATTAAAACTTATATGCCTCAGCCGTTGAGTGAAACCGAGATTAATTCTTTAATTGAAACTGCTATTAATGCAACTGGAGCAACTTCTATTAAAGAGCTTGGTAAAGTGATCGGCTACCTTAAACCTAAAGTACAAGGTCGTGTGGATATGAAAGCTTTTACTGCTAATATTAAACAACGTCTAAGCTAGAATTTCCTATTACATACAAAAATCTTCAAAAGGAATTATTAAGTGTGGGTATTATACATCACCCACACCGCCTTTAATTTGATTTAGTATTGCGTAATAATTGAATCTGTGTTCCATCCGCAATAATCGCAAAATAATGCAAGAATCCAACCCATAGTAATGTAGTTCCAAGCATTTCTAATTCTTCTTCGACTACTTTAAAAGTATGCGAAACCCCATATTTACGTTCAATATCAAACCATTTCTGAATTAATATATAAAAATCATCAATTCCATCTAATCCTTCAGTAAAATCAATTCCTTGTGCTATTACCCAACATCCAAAACCTAAAATTAGATACCGAGTTAGATTTAATTGCCAAAAAGCTGTCCATAAAAATAGCAATATTATCAATCCACATAGAGCAAATATTGGAGCAATAAAGGTATGCCAAGCATAAGAAGGATTTTTTAATAGGAATCCAATAACTCCACTCCATTCTTCATCGCTTTCAGTGATCATATTTTCAAATGCATCTCCAAGTTTTTCATGGATTTCAGCAAAGTCATCAATTCCAATCCACAGGAAAAACATTCCAACTAAAATCCAGCCCCAAAATTTTAATCTTGATATACTATTACTTTGCACAATTGCGATTAGAAAAACAGTTACTCCTAAAAGTTGAGCTTGAATAGAAGAAAACCAAGTAGGTATTGAATTTTCACGAGCTATATTCCAGATTCTACGAATATTTATTTCGTCAAAAATATCCTCATAGTTAAATATATAATCACAAACTATGAGAAAAATTTGAGCTAATATGCACGAAATAAAGATAAACTTTATCCACTGCTGCATATTTATTGTTTTAATGTTTTTTTCTTCCATAAAAGTGCCATTTGATTTGAGCAAATTATCCAATCCGGTGTATAGAAATTCTTAATTATGAATTGCTATAAAATCATACTAGAAATAGAAACATTATTCAAGAAAACTAGTTTATAGCATTTTCCAATTGAATATAATATATTTATACAAATTAAGAATTTGATGTTTATATTGAAGTTCATTCATAATTAAGAATTGCGATAAAACCACTCAAAAATCAATCACCAAATATCAACCTATCGTTAAACTCACATAAATTTATTGAATATATTTACTTTATAAACTAATATGTTTAATATATTATACTTTATAGATTAATATATTTCCTTCCAACTCACAAATATTAGGCAAGAATTTCTTAGCAAAATGCTAAATTTTAAATTTAAAATATTTGCTTTAATCGGTACTTTACTGTTAGTTATGCTACTAGCTATCGCTACTGTTACCAATGAAATGCAATCAAATAATACTGAGGCAAACTTACCTCTACTAGAATTAACCAGTGCAATAGCAAAAATTCAAGTAGAGCAAAGTTTATGGCTGGAACGCAGTTGGCAATCTTACCAAACGGAAAGGTTTATTATTGCTAAAAATAATTTTCATAACCGAACTGCATTAGTTAATAGCAAGTTAAATGACTTGAAATTTATTATAAATAAAACTTATTCCAGCGATTTATACCAAATAATCAACCAGCAACTCATAGCAGTTAATCAACAATATATTGAATATGAAAATTTAGCGATTAATAGTTTGCAATTACTGGAAGATAATAGAAATATTACCAAGTTTAAACAACAACTAGAATATCAAGAACAGAAGCTAACCCAAGAGTTCGCCAAATTATCTCTAAAAGTAAAAGAAATCATAGGATTATCAGCTACTAATATACAATCAATATCTCTATGGTTGTTAATGGTTTTGGTTGGGACGCTTGGAATTATCATTGCGTTTATTTTAAGTCGACAAATCCTAACCCAAATTGGAGCAGAACCTGATGTACTAGTGGAAATGGCTCAACAGATAGCAATTGGAAATATTAACTTTCATTTTGATAACACTAAAGCTACCACTGGTGTTTATAAAGCCTTATGTAATTTAATTGAATCGGTAAAGAAAATCAGCAAACAATCTGACAAACTGGCTAAAGGCGATTACTCACTGCAAATTATTCCTCGTTCTGAGCAAGACGTGTTGGGCAATTCTCTTATTGCTGTGAACAAACGGTTAGGGGAAATTGCTACTGGAGTTAAAGCTGCAATTAATAGTGATTATAGTCGAAAAATTACTAGTCAAACTAAAGAAGATTTATTTGGGGAAGCTATAGGTAAAATAATTAAAAAATTACAACAAATTACTGCTGCTAGTCAAAAATCCGACTGGTTAAAAACTGGCCAAACCGAACTAAATGAAATCATGCGAGGGGAACAGGATTTAACTGTTTTGACTCAAAATATGATTAATTATTTGGCAGCCTATGTAAATGCTCAAGCTGGTATATTTTTCTTAGCAGAAGGAGATAAGTTTAAGTTAAACAGTAGCTATGCTTACAAACAACGGAAACATAATGATAATGAATTTAAAATAGGAGAGGGTTTAGTAGGTCAGGCGGTGTTTGAAAAGAAGAGTATCTTGTTTAATCAAGTAGCAGCAGAACATGTCAATATCTCGATCAATTCTGGATTAGGAGAATCCCAACCGATTGATATTTTTGTTATTCCACTAATTTATGAAGAACAAATATTAGGAGTTTTGGAACTAGCTAATTCGCATAGTTTTACTACAACAGAAATAGAATTTCTTGAACAAGTTGCTGATAATATTGCAATTAGTATTCACTCATCTCAAGCTCGGCTGCAAATGCAAGTTTTACTAAATGAATCACAGCAACTTACGCAAAATTTACAAGATCAGCAAAATGAAATGATCCAGAGCGAAGAACGGATTCGAGCTGTTGTTGATACCGTTGTTGATGCGATTATTACTATTGATGAACAGGGTATTATTGATACTTTTAATCCAGCCGCCGAACAAATTTTTGGTTACTCATGGTCAGAAATAGTTGGACAAAACGTTAATATTTTAATGCCAGAACCTTATCATAGCGAACATGATCAATATTTGACTAATTATTTCAATACTGAAGTTGCTAAGTTAGTTGGCAAACGCCGTGAGCTTAAAGCCAAACGTAAGGATGGCAGTGTATTTCCGATAGATATTGCAGTAGAAGAAATGCCACTGGACGAAAACCGCATGTTCATTGGTATTATCCGGGATATTAGTGAACAGAAACAAGCTCAAGCTGCTTTACAAGAACAACAAGAAGAATTGCAAGCTAGTAATGAAGAATTGCAAGCCCAGCAGGAACAGCTACAAGCTAATAATGAAGAATTGCAAACTCAGCAAGAAGAACTGCAAGCAGCCAACGAAGAGTTGCAAGCTCAACAAGAAGAATTACGCATATCTAACAATGTATTGGAAGATAAAACTGACGATTTAGAAAAAAGCAAACGAGAGTTAGAAGACAAAGCGAAGGCATTAGAACTCAGCACTAAATATAAATCCGAATTTTTGGCTAATATGTCACATGAATTACGTACTCCATTGAATAGTATGTTAATTCTTGCTCAATTATTATACGATAATAAGAATGGCAATTTAACTGAAAAACAAGTTGAATATGCTAATACTATCCACAATGCTGGTTCGGAATTGCTGTTGCTTATCAATGATATATTAGATTTGTCTAAGGTAGAAGCTGGCAAAATGGATATTAATTTAGAAGCTACGTCTCTAGTTGACTTTTTAGAAGGTATTGAACATAGATTCCGCCATGTTGCTGAAGATAAAGGTTTGGGTTTGGAAATAAATATTACCGAAAATGTACCAAAATTATGGTATACCGATATCCAAAGGTTAAATCAAATTATCACTAATTTACTCTCCAATGCCTTCAAATTTACCAGACAAGGTGGAGTAAAAATAACTATCCATAGGCCGGCAACAATAACTTTAAATGATACTTATGAACCAGATACATCTATCGCAATTAGTGTTATAGACACTGGGATCGGGATTCCTGAACAGAAACTCCAAGATATTTTTGAAGCATTTAAACAGGTAGATGGTACAACTAGCCGCCGTTATGGAGGGACTGGTTTAGGTTTATCTATCTCTAGGCAATTGGCTAAATTATTGGGTGGAGAATTACAGCTAACCAGCAAAGAACAACATGGCAGTACTTTTACTTTATATTTAAATGAAATTCAAGCAATTCCAAGCGATACTATAGCAGATAATTTTGTAGTAAGCTCTATACCAAAACAGGTCGTCATTCAATCTCAAATTCAGCCTGAAGAACAGTATACCAATATGATTGAAGATATTGTTGATGATCGGGACAATTTGCTAGATACGGATAAAGTTATTTTAATTATTGATGATGATTATAATTTTTCTGATATTTTGATGGAACTTGCTCAAGAAAAGGGTTTTAAATGTATTCGTGCTACAGATGGTAAGACTGGTTTAGATTTAGCGAATAAATATTTGCCCAGTGCAATTATTTTGGATGTTGGTTTGCCGCAAATGGATGGCTGGTCGGTTATGGAAAAGTTGAAGGAGAATTCTGCTACTAGGCATATTCCGGTGCATTTTATGTCGGCTGCCGAACAGGAACGAGATGCGAAACAGATGGGGGCGATTGGTTATTTGTTGAAGCCGATTAATATCGAACAGTTAGGGAAAGCTTTCAAAAAGATCGAACAGTTTGTAACTACGAATTTAAAAAAATTATTGTTAGTAGCTGATGGTGAGGTACAACAGATAATTGAGTTGGTGGGAGATGAAAATGTGCAAACTACATTGGCAACCACAAAAACTGAGACAATTCAGCAGTTGCATAATGAGTCGTTTGATTGCGTGGTGATTGATGTAGATGTGGAACAGGAGTCTGGCATTGAATTAATTAAGCAGCTATCTCATGAGGAGGAGTTGTCTCAGGTTCCGGTTATTGTGTACGCTAATCGAGATTTGGATGAGGCAGAGGAAGAGATATTGCAACGTTGTTCTAATAATATTACTGTTAAATCAGCTAGTTCTCCAGCTAGGTTGTTGGATGAAACTACTTTGTTTTTGCATCAATTGGAAGCTAATTTGTCGCAGGAAAAACAGCAATTATTGAAGTCAATACATGATGATGAGGCTATTTTAAAGTATAAAACGGTGTTGATAGCGGATGATGATATGCGTAATGTATTTTCTTTAGTTGCGATGTTGGAGGATAAAGATATGGAGGTTATTATTGCGAAGAATGGGCAGGAGGCTCTTGATGCGGTGGAGAAATATCCGGAGATTGCGGTTGTGATTATGGATGTGATGATGCCGGGTATGGATGGTTATGAGGCTATGCGGCAGATTAGAAAGAAGCCTATCCATCGTAAGTTGCCGATTATTGCTTTGACGGCGAAGGCAATGAAGGATGATCGGGCTAAGTGTATTGAGGCGGGAGCGAATGATTATTTGTCTAAACCGGTTGATAATGATAAGTTGATTTCTTTGTTGAGAGTTTGGTTATATCGTTGATTATAATCATATTATACGTTATAAGTTATTTTTTGATTGCTTGACAAGTTTTTGGGGTAATGTGGTTATAAACATAATAGATAACTACCTACCATGCCATTTAAATTAATATATGTTGAAGTTCAAAGCAAAGTTTTATTTTAAAATTATAGAGACAAGGAATTGTCTCTACGTCATAATATCTGATATGGCATTCGCTTTGAACTCCAAATATTTAACTTACATGTATAATGATGGGCATGGTAGGTAGTTACTAAAAATTAAGAATTCATAATTGCTATAGTAAGTTTTACAAAAAACTACCATTTAGCAAATAATCTAACAAAATTATCATAATATACATAATTATGCAAAATACACCGCCAATCTATCAAAATATTGTTGCTAATCTTGAAAAAATAATAACTGGTCAAACTAATTCTATTCGGAAATTATTAGCAGCTTTTATTAGTGGGGGGCATGTGTTACTAGAAGATTTGCCCGGAACTGGCAAAACCACTTTAGCCAAAGCATTAGCTCAATCTCTGCAAATTACATTTCAACGAATTCAATTTACTCCAGATTTATTACCTTCAGATATTTTAGGAGTATCAATTTTTAATCAACAAACTCATCAATTTACTTTACATAAAGGCCCGATCTTTACTGAAATTTTATTAGCTGATGAAATTAACCGTGCTTCACCTCGTACCCAATCGGCATTATTAGAAGCAATGGAAGAACAGCAAATCAGCATAGATGGAACTAGTCATCAATTAAGCGAAACTTTTTTTGTAATTGCTACCCAAAATCCTATAGAATTTCATGGAACTTACCCATTACCAGAAGCACAAATGGATAGGTTTGCGATGC
This sequence comes from Thioploca sp., assembly GCA_030627125.1. Taxonomy (GTDB): domain Bacteria; phylum Pseudomonadota; class Gammaproteobacteria; order Beggiatoales; family Beggiatoaceae; genus DRQV01. The sequence goes on along the minus strand of DAOUSR010000005.1, from coordinate 37,364 downwards.
GATTTAGCTTGGGTTATGTTAGTGCAGCAGAAGAAGTAGCAATTTTGAACAATCAGACAACTAAAACTATCGAGTCTTGTGCTAATCAGACTGATATCCATACATTAAAACAAGCTGCTAAAGCAATCCGTATCAGTGAAGAATTAAAATATTACATTGTTAATTTGGTGAGAGCTACCCGAAATATGGAAGGAGTACAATTGGGTGCTAGTTTACGTGCAGCATTAACTTTAATGAAAGCATCTCAAGCTTTAGCTTTATTTGATGGAATGGAATTTGTTACCCCAGAACATATTCAGGAAATAGCAATTCCAGTAATTGCTCATCGCTTAAAAATAGATTCACAAACACGTTTTAGTGGTTCTAGTGGAGAAAAAATAGTACAAGATATTTTACGACAAGTAGAAGTTCCAGTTTAACTAGGACTTACCCATTGGCAAAAGTATTATATAGCAATTTTTAATGAAATAGATATAAACATCAAGTTATTATCCCTACATAAAACATTAATTCGTAGGGGTAATACCTTGTGGTTATCCTAACCAATGCTCTTAATTTAATGGCATTGACATATCACATCTAATTATTGAAACATATCCATAAAGGAAATTAAGCGATGCTAACCCTACCAAATTACCAAATCATCGAACAAATCTACGAAAGTGCCAATTCACTTGTTTATCGTGGGCAACGCAAATCGGATAATCAACCGGTTATCTTGAAAATGCTCAAACAAGATTACCCTACTCCTGCCGAATTAACTAGATATCAACAAGAATATGATATTATCAATAGTTTAGATTTATCTGGGGTAATTAAGGTTTATAATATTGAAAAATATCAAAATACTTTAGTTATTATTTTAGAGGATTTTGATGGTGCATCTTTAAAACAGTTAATAGTAGATCGTCCATTGACAATCCAAGAGTTTCTACCTATTGCTATACAAATAGCTGATAACTTAGCTAATATTCATGCAGCAAATATTATTCACAAAGATATTAATCCAAGTAATATTGTTGTGAATGTTGAGACTAAACAACTGAAAATTATTGACTTTGGAATCGCCAGTCGTTTACCACGAGAAAATCCTATTTTAAAAAATCCAGAGCAATTAGAAGGAACTTTAGCCTACCTTTCTCCAGAACAAACTGGCCGTATCAATCGTAGTATGGATTATCGGACTGATTTATATTCATTGGGAGTTATGTTTTATGAAATGTTGACTGGACAGCTACCTTTCGATAGTACAGATGCAATGGAATTGGTGCATTGTCATATTGCTAAAATCCCAGTCCCAATAAATGAAATAAATCCTGAAATTCCGCAAATTATTTCTAATATCGTGATGAAATTGTTGGCTAAAAATGTCGAAAATAGATATCAATCTGCTTTTGGTTTGAAATCTGATTTGGAGAGATGCCAAGAAAACCTGACAGGTCTTCAAGACCTGTCAGGTTTGCAGTTTAAATTAGCTAAAAACGATTTTTCTGGGCGTTTTCAAATCCCACAAAAGCTTTATTGCCGCAAAAATGAAGTCAATACTCTACTGCAAGCCTTTGAACGTGTCAACCAAGGTACTACTGAAATGATGTTAGTTGCTGGTTATTCTGGAGTTGGTAAAACTGCTTTAGTGCATGAAGTACATAAACCAATGACTGAAAAAAGAGGCTATTTTGCTGGTGGAAAATTTGACCAATTTCAAAAAAATATCCCTTATTCTGCTATTACCCAAGCATTCAATAAATTTTGTCGCTATTTATTATTAGAAAATACGGAAACTTTAGCCAATTGGAAAACTAAAATTTTAACTGCTGTAGGGAATAACGGCCAAATTATTATTGATGTGATTCCAGATTTAGAATTAGTTATTGGTAAACAACCGCCAGTTGCAGAAGTTGGTTCTACTGAAGCCATAAATCGTTTCCAATTATTTTACTTGAATTTTATTAAAGTATTATGTAGTAAAGAACACCCATTTATATTATTTATTGATGATTTACAATGGATTGATTCTGCTTCGTTAACATTATTAAAAGCCATTATGTTGGATGGTGAAATTCAACATTTATTGATTATTGGAGCATATCGGGATAATGAAGTAAATAGTAGTCACCCTTTTGTTATGGCAATGGATGAACTACAAAAAAATAATGTAGTTATTAATACCATTACATTAACTAATTTACAATTACTTGATGTTAATAATTTATTACAAGATACTTTACAATGTGAAACGATTCAAAACTTGGCTAATTTAGTCTATCAGAAAACCCAAGGTAATGCTTTTTTTACTCATCAGTTTTTACATACCTTGTATGAAGAAGAATTATTAAATTTTAACCAACAGCAATGGCAATGGAATGTTCAACAGATAGCAAATAAAAATATAACTGCTAATGTAGTTGAATTAATGGCTAATAAAATTAATAAGTTACCAGAAAAAACTGTTGCTATATTACAACTGGCAGCTTGTATTGGTAATCAGTTTGAACTATCCATGTTGGCTGTTATTTCTGAATTGAAACAAGATGAAACTTTAGAAAGATTGCAACCAGCTATTATTGAGGGGTTAATTCAACCTTTAGATGAAAAATCCCAATTTAAGTTTCTACATGATCGGGTACAACAAGCTACCTATACCCTGATTGCTGATAAACAAAAACAGGCTATTCATTTGCAAATAGGGAATTTACTGTTAAAAAATACCCCGGCTAATATTTTGGAAGACAAAGTATTTAATATTGTGGGACATTTTAATCACAGTATTGAATTACTCAATGAGCAAGCAAAACTACTTGATATTGCTAAATTGAATTTAATAGCATGCCAAAAAGCTAGAAAATCAATGGCTTCTCAACCAGCATTAGAATATATACAAAAGGCAATGGCCTTATTACCAGAAAATTTTTGGCAAAATCAATTAACTTTTCAAATCTATAAAGAACGTGCTGAAGTAGAATTTGTTAATTCTAATTACGACATGGCAGAGCAGTTTATTAATGAAGTTATTGTACATAGCACAAATATGGTTGATAAAGTTGATATGTATTATCTTTTAATAACTATGTATTGCGTAAAAGGTGAACTTAATAAAGCTGTCACTACTGGAAGAAAGGCATTAGCTTTATTTGGAATAATTTTACCTAATGAGGATGAAAAAGAACAAGCTTCTACACAAGCAATGGAACAAGCTCGTAAAAATTTGCAAGGAATACAACCAGATTCTATTCTTTCATGGTCTGATTTAAGCGATACTGATTCTATTATGATTGTCAAACTGCTTGTGGTATTAGAAACACCAGTTTATATTATTGGTGATTTGTCTACTTATGTATACTTAGTTGCTAGAGCAGTTAATATTTCAGTTCAACAACGAGGTTTAGTAGCAGAAATTTCAAAAATGTATGCAAATTATGGTCTTCTTATCGGTGATATTTATGGAGACTATGTATCTGGTTATAAATTTGGAATAATGGCTCTAAAAATGGCCGAATGCTATAATTCTGGGGCTTATATTTGCAAAACATCCATATTGTTTGGTAATTTTATAAATCCATGGAGTCGTCCACTTAATCAAGCGGCATCTATCCATATAAGGGGTTATCAAACTGGTATAGAGGCTGGAGAATATGAATTTGCTGGATATAATTTATATGGCTATTTTGTGAACTTGTTTTCTCAAGGGCAAAATCTGGCTGAAATCAAAAATGAAATTCGAAGATATCTACCTTTGTTGGAAAAAATAAATCATCAATTCGCTACCTATTTTGCTTCAGGCATTAATTATATTATTAATTATCTTCAAGGTGAAAATATTATTTTAGAAGTTTTTGGTCAACGAATATCTGTCCAACAATTATTGACTCTAGCAAACAATATGAATACCTTATTGTGTCCTTATCATTCCAATATGAGCTTTGCATATTATTTATTAGGTAACTATAAAGAAGCAACTTTACAATTGGAAAATGCCAAAAAATATTTAAATGGGGTTTTTGGATCAACAGCTTATCCAGAATTCTTTTTCCACCAAGCATTAATTGCTTCACATAACAGTACTAAAGAACAACTGGATGAAAGTTTAGAAAAATTTACTACTTGGACTGAAAATTGTTGTCCAGATAATTTTGAACATAAATATCTACTAATTAAAGCAGAAACTCTTCGTATTAATGGTGGTAATGATTTAGAAATAATGCAGCTATATGAACAAGCTAGGTTATCAGCTAGAAATAGCGGCTTTATTCAAAATGAAGCTTTGTGTAATGAACTGGCAGCTAAATTTTACTTAGCCCAAAATATCGAAACCAGTGCTAAAATCTACATATCACAGGCCCATTATCTCTATCAACAATGGGGAGCAACCGCCAAAGTTCAGCAATTAGAAGCAAAATATCCACAATTATTAACTACAACTTTAAGCCCAAATATTAATACAAATAGTACAGTAGTAAGTTCAAATGCAACTCGGCTACAAACCTCAACAGTATTAGATTTAGACAATATAGCTAAAGCTGCCCAAATTTTAACTGGAGAAATTGTTCTAAGTAAATTGTTAGAAAAAATGATGGCTATTGTAATTGAAAATGCTGGAGCAGAACGAGGTTTTTTACTGTTGCCAAAAGGTGAGCAATGGTTCATTGAAGCTGAAGGTGCAGTAGATAAGCAAGAAGTAACTGTATTATGTTCTATGCCAATTGATAAATATTTACCCGCAGCAATTATTAGCTATGTTAGTCGCACTAAAGAAAATGTTCGATTAGATAATGCCAGTCAAGAAGGGATTTATACAGAAAATTCCTATATTCAAAATCATCAAACTCAATCAGTATTATGTTTTCCAATCGTCTATCAACAACAATTACGAGCTATTTTATATTTTGAAAATAACTTGATAACCGGAGCATTTACTCCTCAACGTCTAAAAGTATTAACCATGCTCTCCAGCCAAATAGCTATTTCATTGGAAAATTCTCAAGTTATGGCTAATTTAGACGGCAAAGTTAAAGAAAGAACTGTCCAATTAAATACCAAAGTAGAAGAGTTGACCCAAACTCGCCATGAATTAATCCAAAGTGAAAAGATGGCATCATTGGGACGTTTAGTAGCTGGTTTTGCCCATGAACTTAATACTCCGTTAGGTGTGGCTATTGGAAGTGCTTCTATGTTACAGCGAAAAGCTAAACAAGTTAATAAGTTAATAGAACAAGAAGAAGTGGATGTAGATGAATTATTAGCTGCATTAGAAAGTATTGATAAAGGTTCAGATTTAACCCTATCCAATTTAGAACGGGCAGCTAATCTAGTAACCAGTTTCAAACGTACGGCTGTTGATCAAACCTCTGACGAACTACAATCATTCCATGTTCATCGGGTGGTGAATGATATTATTACTACTCTTAATAGTAAGTTCAAAAAGACTGAGATTGCTATTCAAGTTAATTGTCCAGATAATATTAGGATCAAAAGTTTACCCGGTGCTTTGGAACAGCTTTTGACTAACTTACTGATGAATAGCTACACACATGGTTTTAATGAAGGTAAAGATACTGGTATTATCCAACTCAATGTGCAACTTAATGAACAGCAGTTACATTTAGAATATTCCGATAACGGCAAAGGTATTGCATTTGAAAATTTGGCAAAGATATTTGAGCCATTTTTTACCACTTATCGCAATCATGGTGGTAGTGGTTTGGGAATGTATATCTGCTATAATATTGTTACCACCCAATTGCATGGTACACTTACTTGCGAAAGTATAGTTGGTGAAGGGGTTATGTTCAAGATTTATTATCCGGTAGAAGTCCAATAAGTCTTATACCTGACAGGTTTTCAAAACTTGTCAAGTATGTCTAAAATTATGAAGGAATAAATAACCAATGAAATTAGTTAGAAAGAAAAAAGATGGCAGTGCTACTGAAATAAAAACAGCGGAGAAAAAATCTCAAATCAAACTGCCACCTTGGAAAATATTAATTGTTGATGATGAAATAGATGTTCATAAAATGACTCTGTTAGGCTTGGAAGACTTTCAATTTGCAAACCGAACCTTACAAATTTTTCAGGCTATGTCTGGGACTGAAGCACGAGAAATTTTACGAGCCGAACCTGATATTACAGTAGCTTTAATTGATGTCGTCATGGAAACTGATGATGCTGGCTTAAAATTAGTCAATTACATTCGTAACGAACTAAAGTATTCCCTGATTCGACTTATTATCCGTACAGGTCAACCCGGTATGGCTCCAGAAAGGGAAGTGATTGAACGTTATGATATTGATGACTACAAAAGCAAAACTGAGTTGCGGGATGATAAACTCTACACCACTATGCGTATGTCTCTAAAATCCTACCGAGATCTCATTATACTTGATTCTAATCGTAAGGCATTAAAAATAATTTTAGAAGCCGTGCCAGAATTTAATCACGCTCAATCTTTGCATCAATTCTTCAACGGTGTGTTAAGCCAACTTATTGGTTTATGTAATTTAGGGAAAAATAGTCTAATATCTACTGTTAATAGCGGTCTCGTCATCACAGCTGATAACCAGCAACAAATCACGGTTCAATCAGGAATTGGTCGTCTTGCAACAGAGTCAAAGGAAATTGAAAAAATTCGACAAATTTGTTTAAACAAGATAGAAGGTAAAATAGATGAACAGACATTGCCAGAATATGCCCTTTTGCTTCCACTTGAAATCAATCAAAAGCCAGTCGGTTTTGTTTATTTGGAAAATGCTCAACACTTGAGTCAGGACGATTTAGACCTCATTAAAATTATGACCCATCAATGTGCTAGTGCGTTAGAAACCTTACAAACACTAGATATCGCTAAACAAGCACGGCAAGAAGCTGAAGTGGCTAACCGAGCGAAAAGCCAATTTTTAGCAAATATGAGCCATGAATTACGTACCCCGTTAAATGCTATAATTGGTTATAGTGAAATGTTACAGGAAACAGCCGAAGACTTAGAGCAAGATGATTTTATTGATGATTTAGAAAAAATTCTGAGTTCTGGTAAACATTTATTGGGACTCATTAACGATGTGCTTGATTTGTCTAAAATTGAATCTGGTAAAATGGACTTATTTTTAGAAACCTTTGAATTGAATACTTTTCTAAATGAAATAGTTACGACCATTAAACCGTTAGCTAAAAAAAATTCTAATACTTTAACTGTTGTATTTTATGACCAGTTGGGTAGTATGCATACTGATATTACCAAATTACGCCAAATGCTGTTAAATTTAATGAGCAATGCCGTTAAATTTACTACTAATGGTCATATTCATTTGGAAGTAAAATATAAAGACGAATGGGTAATTTTTAGCATCATTGACAATGGTATTGGCATGACAATTGAGCAACAAAAAAAATTGTTTGAATATTTTGCACAAGGAGATTCTTCAATGACTCGCCGTTACGGTGGCACTGGTTTAGGTCTAGCGATTACGCAAAAATTTGCCAAAATACTTGGAGGTACACTTCGGATTGAAAGTGAATTGGGACACGGTAGTACTTTTATACTCTCTTTACCCAGCAATTCCTAAGAAAAGCATAAAAATTTACCACCATAACACTTTCAACAACAATAGGCCTCGCTTATACCTACTATCTGAAGTTACGCAAAGGTTGATAAATATATAAATCAAAATCTAGGAAAAATTTCTATCAGGAATAGTACCATCCTCAACAATATTGCTATGCTGAATTTAATGCTTGCAAAATAGTTCTGTAAGCAAAGTATGTAACACTTTACATAGAAAACCCAGCTCCATCCAAACTACCACCACCCAACAAATGCAAATGGATATGAAAGACTATTTGTCCGCCTGCTGGTCCGGTATTAATCACAGTCCGAAATCCATTATTTAAACCTTGGCCTTTAGCTAATTTAGGCAATAATCGCATCATATGCACCGTCAAATCATCATTATCAAGCTCGTTAAGACTGATAATATGGTCACGAGGTACGATTAGCAAATGTATAGGTGCTTTAGGATTAATATCCTTAAACACTATTACTTTTTCATCACTATAAACTTGTTCAGAAGGTAATTCTCCAGCAATAATTTTACAAAATAAACAATCAGTACTCATTTCTTTTTCCTCTGGGCTTTTTCTTCCAATCCGGATAAACCAAATCGACGTTCTAATTCCTGCAAAACTTCTTTAGGTTCGATATTTTGATGGCTTAACAATACTAAACAATGAAACCATAAATCCGCCATTTCATACGTAAGTTCCTCATTATTACCATTTTTAGCAGCAATAATTGTTTCGGTAGCTTCTTCACCAACTTTTTTCAGAATTTTGTCAAGGCCACTAGAATACAAACTGGCAACATAAGATTTACTCGGATCAGCAGTCTTACGTTGCTCTAATATTTGGGCTAACTGTTGTAATACATCATTCATTTTTGAGCTTTTTCCTGCAACATATCTTTTAATTTAATAACGGCATTGGCAGTAGTATTAGTTCTACCACTAAAAATATCGTCTATAGTAACTTTTTTGCCATATAAGCCTTCATTAGCAAAAGCATCGGCTGCCATTGAGGAACCTTTTAAAGATATGCCAGCAAATAGGCCAATCCCATCTGAATAAGAATAAATTTCCTTATCAAATATTTGTTTAGTACCAACATCTGTGGAAAGAGGCCCCACTGCTAAATCTAATCCAGCTCCTAATTTTAAACTAGCATTCAAAAGGTCTTCAGCTAATTTATTACGAGTAAATACTAAGACTATATTTTTAGATTCTAATCCGGCCTGAAAACCTAAACTAGCACCAGAAACGGTGATTAAAGATGGATTGCCCCAATCATAACCTTTCCGTAAAATCATTAATCCTTTTCCAGCTTGAATGGCGACTACAAATCCACCTTTTTTTACTTTAGCTACTACGATAGCTTCGGCATATCTTAACAAATCTTTAGGGATTTTTTTGCTAATGATGTCATCTAATATTTGCTTATAATTAGCTATATTGCTATTGACTTCATCAATCGTTGGAGCTTCTGCAACAAAAAGTTCATCCATACTATCAGCATTAGCTGTTCCATACATCAATCCAAATCCTACCAAAAATACGAATAAATATCGAATTGTAAATTCTATCATTTTATTTTCCTCTAAAGTTTTAAAACTAAATAATTTTTGCGTAATATTAAGTAAATAAGGGTTAGAATAATTTATTCCAAAATCTTTAGGTCAAGTTTGAAGTTAATTTAGCGAACAAAAATTCTCGATTAAGGCGAGCAATATGACTTATTGGGATACTCTTTGGACATTCAAAAGCACAGGCTCCTGTATTAGAACAAGCTCCAAATTTTTCAACATCCATTTGAGCGACCATCTTTTCCACTCTGCTTTTTCTTTCTAATTGACCTTGTGGTAATAAAATTAAATGCGATACTTTGGCAGCCACAAATAACATAGCTGAAGCATTCTTGCAGGCTGCTACACAAGCTCCACAACCAATACAATCAGCTGCTTCAAAAGCTTCTCTCACTTTACCATCATGGATTGGAATAGTATTAGCATCAGGGGCAGAACCGGTGTCAACTGATATATAACCTCCAGATTGGATAATTCGGTCAAAAGCCGATCTGTCAACTACTAAATCTCTAATAACTGGAAATGATTTTGCTCGCCAAGGTTCTATATAAATAGTATCATTATCTTGGAAAGAACGCATATGTAATTGACAAGCGGTAATTCCTTGCTCTGGCCCCTGTGGTCTACCGTTGATATAAAGGCCACAAGAACCACAAATTCCTTCTCGACAATCGTGATCAAAAGCAATTGGTTCTTCATCTTGTTTCAACAAATTTTCATTCAAGATATCTAACATTTCTAAAAAAGACATTTCAGGAATAATTCCATCAACAGTATACTCTACTATTTTTCCATCAGCATCACTATTTTTTTGTCGCCAAACTTGTAATTTTATTTGCATTATTTTTAGTCCAATAATTTTCATTCATTGCCACCCTATTGAGGTTAGTTCCGAACTATGAATTTGGAAAATTAGTTACCTGTCCTTGATAAAGTTTAGCACCAATTTTTTAATATTTTATCACAGTTGACATATTAGACAAAAACCACATAAATATTTTAGTTTATAAAGTACTCTAAATCGGTCATATATTTTAGATTTAAACGAAAAAATATAACAAAGTTCGGATGGGTGTTGATTTATATTGTTTTCTACATTATATATCAATAAATTTACAAGAATAATCTATATGAAACTACCATCAACTTTAACCATGATTAGAGAGCTGATAGCAATCCCTTCTATCAGTTGCAATAACCCACAACAAGATCAAAGCAATCAAGCTATAATTGAACTGCTAGCAACTTGGTGTAACGACTTAGGTTTTAACTGCGAAATTGTACCAATTCTTAACTATCCTGGCAAATTTAATTTATTTGCAACTTTGGGGGAAGGAAATAATGGTTTAGTTCTGGCTGGCCACACTGATACTGTGCCTTATGATAGCTGGCAATTTGATCCGTTTAAACTTACCGAACGAGATAATCGTTTATACGGATTAGGAACCAGTGACATGAAAGCATTTTTTGCTTTGGCATTAACTGCTATTGAACAATCATTAACTAATAATTCTAGCCTAAAACATCCTATTACCATACTTGCTACTGCCAATGAAGAAACTAATATGGCTGGGGCTAAAGCACTGACTAACAAACCAAAAGCCAGCTATGCTTTGATAGGGGAACCTACTGGATTAAAACCAATTAGAATGCACAAAGGTATTATGATGGAGGCTATCAAATTACATGGAAAGTCTGGTCATTCTAGCAATCCGAATTTGGGAAATAATGCGTTGGAAGGTATGTATCAAGTAATTGGAGAATTATTACGATGGCGAAATCAGTTGCAAAACGAATATAATAACTCGGCATTTCAAATCCCAGTGCCAACTATGAATTTAGGCCATATTCACGGTGGAGATAGTCCTAATCGCATCTGTGCAGATTGTGAATTGCATATAGACTTACGTCCATTACCGGGTATGGAGTTAACAGAATTACGTTCCACACTCCGGAACCATGTCCGAAAAATTTTACATAATAGCAATTTGAGTATAGAATTTAATCAGTTATTTAGTGGCATTCCAGCAATGGAAACTCCAGCCGATGCAGATATTGTTAAAGTCGCAGAACGCTTAACTAAACATCCAGCAGAATCAGTTGCATATGGGACTGAAGCTCCTTATTTACAAGCATTAGGTATGCAAACCATTATACTTGGCCCTGGCGATATTGAACAAGCCCATCAACCAGATGAATTTATTGCTATTGATAGATTACAACCAATGATCGATATTTTGAAACAATTAATTATCCATTACACTCAATGATAATGTATAGCAATTCTTAATGCTTAATGAACTTCAATATAAATCATTTAATTCGTATCAATATATTCAATTGGGAAATGCTATAATTCCCCCTAACCTATTCTTAAATAAGGAAGGGCTGGGGGAGATTATACTATAATTAAAAGTTATTCATCCCATTATTTCCTAGACTAGAATCACTCACTGGTTTCATTTCTTTTGGGTGCAGGTTTGGATACCGAAAACGACGACGTTCAGTATGATGAATTAAACCGGTACCAGCTGGAATCAAACGCCCAACGATCACATTTTCTTTCAGGCCACGTAATTCATCACAACGACCATTTACCGAAGCATCAGTTAATACCCGAGTTGTTTCTTGGAAAGAAGCTGCTGAGATAAATGATTCAGTGGCAAGCGATGCTTTAGTAATACCTAATAATTGCGGTTCCCAAGTTGCTGGCCGCAAATTAGAACTATTAGCTTCTTCATTTTCTTCTATCAATTTAGCTCGTTCCACCAATTCACCGGGTAATAAACGGGTTTCACCATGATCCAATATCACAACTTTTCGTAACATTTGTCGCACAATCACTTCGATATGTTTGTCATTTATCTTAACACCTTGCAAACGGTAAACTTCTTGTACTTCATTGACAATATAATCCGCTAAAGTACTGACTCCTAACAAACGCAATATATCATGTGGATTAGGCGGCCCATCAACAATTTCTTCGCCTTTTTCAACATGTTGCCCCTCATATACGTTAATATGTCGCCATTTAGAAATTGGTATCTCTATAACGTTACCTTCTTGAGAAGTAATTAATATTTTCTGTTTAGTTCTAGTATCTTTACCATAGGTTATAATTCCAGTCTGCTCGGCTAATATAGATGGCTCTTTAGGAATCCGAGCTTCAAACAAATCTGCAACTCGTGGTAAACCACCAGTAATATCCCTAGTTTTAGTAGATTCTTGTTGTAAACGAGCAATAATATCCCCTACCTTGACCCAAGCACCATCTTCGACATTAATCACCGCTCGAGGTGGAAGTGTATAAGTTGCAGGCATATCGGTACCTACAATATTTACTGTCTCACCTTGCTCATCAACTAATTTAACCGTTGGTCGCATATCTTTGGCGTGAGAAGGTCGCAATTTGGGATCCATGACTACAATACTACTTAAACCTGTCATTTCATCCACTTCACGGCTGACAGTAATCCCCTCAATTACATCCACAAATTGAGTTTGACCAGCTACTTCCGTAATGATCGGGAAGGTATGCGGATCCCAACTAGCTACCATCTGCCCAACTCCAATCTTTTCCCCTTCTTGAACGTTTAATACCGCTCCATAAGGAACTTTGTAACGCTCTCTTTCCAAACCAAATTCATCCAAAATACTAACTTCACCCGAACGAGATACCGCAATATAACGAATAGTTCCATCATCAGCCTGCTGAGGCAGCAATTTAAGATTATCAAATTTAGTAGTTCCTTTCGACTTAACTTCAATTTGACTGACCGCAGCCGCCCGAGAAGCAGCACCACCAATATGGAAAGTCCGCATGGTTAACTGAGTACCAGGTTCACCAATTGATTGAGCCGCAACTACCCCAACGGCTTCACCAATATTTACTAATTGGCCACGTCCTAAATCACGTCCATAACATGTAGCACAGATTCCATAGCGAGATTCACAAGTTATCGCAGAACGAACTATAATTCGGTCTACCCCTTCTTTCTCTAACAGTTCTACCCATTCTTCATCTAATAAAATTCCTGCTTTTACTATTGGGGCTGCTATTCCACGCTTGAATACATTTTCAGCTACTACCCGACCTAAAACTCTATCACATAAAGGTTCTACCACATCTCCACCTTCAATCAGAGGAGTCATTTCTAAACCACGATGAGTCTGGCAATCATTTTCTAAAATTACCATGTCTTGGGCGACATCAACTAAACGCCTAGTTAAATAACCAGAGTTAGCAGTTTTCAAAGCTGTATCAGCAAGTCCTTTCCGAGCTCCATGAGTAGAAATAAAATATTGTAATACGTCTAAACCTTCCCGAAAATTAGCGGTAATCGGAGTTTCAATAATTGAACCATCTGGTTTTGCCATTAAACCACGCATGGCTGATAATTGTCGAATTTGGGCTTGCGAGCCACGAGCTCCAGAATCGGCCATCATGTAAATTGAGTTGAAAGATTCTTGCGAAACTTCCTCATTGTCAGCATTTAATACCGTATCATGCCCTAACTGTTTCATCATCGCACTAGTTAATTTGTCATTGGTATGCGACCAGATGTCAATAACTTTATTATAACGTTCCCCGTGGGTAATAAGACCTGATGAATATTGCTCTTCTATTTCTTTAACTTCATTTTTAGCAGCTGCAATAATTTCAGGTTTATTATCAGGAACTACCATATCTTCGATCCCGATGGAAATTCCGGCTTTCGTAGCATAAGAAAAACCCATCTTCATCAGCATATCGGCAAAAATTACAGTCTTTTTCAGATCCAGCCGTCGATAACAAACGTTAATTAATTTGGAAATCGCTTTTTTGGTTAAATTCCGATTGACTAAATCAAATGGTAAACCTTGAGGTACAATTTCATAAACTAAAGCTCTACCAACAGTAGTATTTACTCTAAGAGTAGTAGTTTCAGTAGTAGTGGCTGTACTAACAAGATTTTTTAGCGTTGAAGCTGGTTTTTCTATAATAGTTTCTTTCAACCGCACCGTAATTTTAGCATTTAAATCTACTACTCGATTTTGATAAGCTCGATTCAACTCGTTCAAATCAGCAAAAACCATACCTTCACCACGAGCTCCAATTCGTTCCCGAGTCATGGAATACAAACCTAAAACCACATCTTGAGAAGGTACAATAATTGGTTCACCATTAGCTGGTGATAGCACATTAGTGGAAGCCATCATCAAGGTACGAGCTTCCAATTGAGCTTCAATAGCTAACGGTACATGCACAGCCATTTGATCGCCATCAAAGTCAGCATTAAAAGCTGTACATACCAGAGGATGCAATTGAATCGCTTTTCCTTCAATCAAAGTTGGCTCAAATGCTTGAATGCCTAAACGATGTAAAGTAGGAGCCCGATTCAGTAATACTGGATGCTCACGAATAACTTCTTCCAGCATATCCCAAATTAACGTATCTTCTCGTTCAACCATCTTTTTAGCGGCTTTGATGGTAGTTACCCAACCTTTGAGTTCTAATTTCCCAAACACAAATGGTTTAAACAGTTCCAACGCCATCTTTTTCGGCAAACCACATTGATGCAGACGTAAAGTTGGCCCCACTACGATAACCGAACGGCCTGAGTAATCGACCCGTTTACCCAACAAATTTTGCCGAAACCGTCCCTGCTTACCTTTAATCATATCCGCCAAAGATTTTAAAGGTAGTTTATTAGAACCAGTAATTGCCCGTCCACGTCGTCCATTATCTAACAACGCATCTACTGATTCTTGCAACATTCTTTTTTCGTTACGTACAATAATTTCTGGAGCATTTAATTCCAACAACCGTTTTAACCGATTATTACGATTAATCACTCGGCGATATAAGTCGTTCAAGTCAGAAGTAGCAAAACGTCCACCATCAAGCGGCACTAAAGGACGTAATTCTGGTGGCAGTACTGGTAAAATTTTTAAAATCATCCATTCCGGTTTATTGCCAGAATGTAGGAATGCTTCTATCAATTTTAAGCGTTTGGATAATTTTTTGATTTTAGTATCTGAAGTAGTGGAGGCTATTTCTTCTCGTAAAATATTAACTTCACCAGCCAAGTTTATCTGTTGTAATAATTTGAGAATAGCTTCAGCACCCATTTGTACTTCAAAATCATCGCCATGTTCTTCCAAAGTTTCTATATAAGCTTCTTCACTTAATAAATCTCCTTTGGTTAACGGAGTCAAACCTCCTTCAATCACCACATAAGCTTCGAAATACAAAATTCGTTCAATATCACGTAATGTCATATCTAACATTAAACCCATGCGCGATGGCAAGGATTTTAGATACCAAATATGAGCAACCGGACTAGCGAGGTCAATATGTCCCATACGTTCTCTACGTACTTTGGCTTGGGTTACTTCAACTCCACATTTTTCACACACTACCCCACGGTGTTTTAGACGTTTATATTTACCGCATAAGCATTCATAATCTCTAGTAGGACCAAATATTTTGGCACAGAATAAACCATCACGTTCAGGCCGGAAAGTACGATAGTTAATAGTTTCTGGTTTTTTTACCTCTCCATAAGACCAAGAACGGATTTTTTCTGGCGAAGCAAGACCAATGCAAATTTTATCAAAATCATCTATTTGGCCTTGGGTATTCAACAAATTTAGTAAGTCTTTCATGTAGGTTGTATATCGGGGATTTAATTGTGAATGTGAATTACTTTTAATTTCAACAATATTTAATGTTTGCTGAGGTAAATATTTTTAATATCTTGCTAATACTTCTGGATAGTTTTGATAATGATAAAAAATTGCTTAAAATTATTGGAGTAGCAAGCTTATATACAGATTAAAATATAAAAATATCGTAACTACCTACCATGCCCATCATACATAAAGAAATCAGATATTATAACGTAGAGGCATGCCTTGTCTCTACAATTTTAAAATAAAACTTATGCTATACTGCACACTGGCATAATGTTAGATTGGTTTCGGGAAATACGCTTCGCTTCCCGAAACAACTGTTAACAACTGTTAATCCCGAATATGAAAGTTAAGATTGTGAACGTGCTGAGTATAGTATATGTTTAATATTCACTAGCACGCCGTGCATCGCTTTTAACTATATCAATAGGGTAACGTATTTCATTAATCAAAATCTTGGATTTAGTTGCAGAAATTAAATCAACATCAAGCTTGTCAGCGATACGAATTAGATAAATTAATATGTCAGCCATCTCATAACTGACGGCTTGTTTACTTTCAAGAGATAATTCAGCACTTTGCGATTCGCTTAACCATTGAAAATGTTCGACTAATTCAGCAGTTTCAGCAATTAAAGCCATGGATAAATTCTTAGGAGAGTGAAATTGTTCCCAGTCACGTACAGCAGCAAATTGAGCTAAATTTTGGCGTAATTGTTCAAGACTATCTTCAAGCATAAATTGCTGTAACCCGCCAATACCAATCTTGCATAGTCATCCTAATATGAATCGGATTACGACCTAATTGGCCTAATCGAATTATAAAACCATTTGGAGATTCAAAAAAAGCAAATGTCATTTGTTCCCAAGGTGACTCGTTAATTGTATGTAATTTATTCATTATCCATTTTGCATCAATTGTCATAGTTTCTGCTGCCAAACTTCCCAAAACTCCAGCTAGTGCTTCAGCCCCACCACGTATTGCATCTGGCAATACATTTTTATCAACGGTATTATTAACTTTCCATTCGATATTTTGTTTATGAATTTTATTAATAGATTCAAAATCAACTAATTTTTCCAGTGCTGATTGATCATTATTCATTACAGCCAAACTGATTTGATAGATATGTACATAGGGCCATGCTATAAATGCCATAAATGCTAAAAATATTAAGCTACTTAAAAATTTCATTCTATTATTCCTTATATAAACAGGGATTAAGGGCAACCATAAAGGATTGCCCCTACAATTCATTACATAGGGACAATTTGTGGTTGCCCTAATTTAAAATCACATAAAATTAGCTAATTAGAAGAAAATACTTTACGTCCATTTAATGGTTGTAAAGGTCTAAAATTATTAGAATACAAAGTATTATACTGTTCCAACTGTTCAGTAGAAATTGTCATATGCTGTTTTAATACAACCCATTTTACGTCTTCAGTGCATGGTGGAGTAGTGAAAGAACCATCATAAGTATAGTAATTAGAATCTTCAGGTAACAACTGTTTAATATCTATCTGAATATCCTTATGGTGTTGAACATCGCCAACTTCTTTCGGCATTACACTCCATAGAGTAGCAAGTAATGGATTAGCTTCACCTTTATTAAAATAAACGGCTACCACAGCTATCTTATTAGATAAGCTATGTACTAAGTGCATGACCATATCAGCATGTTTACCATCGATAGCTCCTTCACTTGGTGAATGACTATGAAAATCTAAAATTTTGTAACTATCAGTTCCAATTACAAGTGAGCCAGCAGCAGCATCAGTCAGTATATCAATAGTATGGCCATTGTTTATGATTGCTAATGGAAATGAATTATAATTGAACTGTAATGGAGGTAAATCCGCTTTATTGCTGTTAGTAATATTAATTGGGGACTGTTGTTTACCGGAATCACAGGTAGCATATTTTTCTGACAAATGACTCCAATGTTCTGGACCAGTATCTCCGGAATAACTCCAGTGAACATCATGCCCAAAATCACCAGCAGATACTTGTAAAGCTGTGATTGCTAAAACTATTGTTGCAATTTTCTTATATAACATTTTGGTTCCTATGTATAATTTAATTAGTATTATTTTTATCAAGAAGTCCTACCATAGAAATTAGCTAAATGGCGTAACTTATCATTTACCCAATATGGTAATTGCGACCAATCAAAACGCCAACGCCAATGACCTTTTTCAACTCCCGGCACATTCATACGATGATTACCATCTAACATTAACACATCTTGCATAGGTACAATAGCTAGTTGAGCTACTGAGGCAAATGCAGATTCTATTAGAGGCCAAGGCATTTCATGCGGTGGAGCATGTAAATATTCGCACATTGCATGTCTTACATGTTCTGGTACTTCATGAAACCAGCCCAAAGTAGTATTATTATCATGAGTTCCAGTGTAAACCACACAGTTTTCTACATGGTTATGCGGTAAATATGGATTGTCAGAACCACTATCAAATGCAAACTGTAGAATTTTCATACCGGGCAAACCAAATCTATCACGTAATTCATTCACTTCATGAGTGATTATGCCTAAATCTTCTGCTACTAATGGTAAGTTTAGATCACTTTGCTGCAAAGCTTCAAATAAAGCATGACCTGGAGCTTTAACCCATTCACCTTCAATCGCAGTATCACAATGAGATGGTATAGTCCAACAGGCTTCAAAACCACGAAAATGGTCAATCCGCACTATATCAAACAATAATTTTGCACTACGTAATCGTTCTATCCACCAAATAAAACCATTATTTTGCATGTATTCCCAATTATAATGCGGATTACCCCAACGTTGGCCAGTTTCTGAAAAATAATCAGGTGGAACACCAGTGACCACAGTAGGACGACCATTAGCATCTAATAAGAAATTTTTCCGTTCAGCCCACACATCAACACTGTCATCAGCTACAAAAATAGGCACGTCGCCAAATAAATATACTTTTTTACTGTGAGCATATTCTTTTAAAATAGACCATTGGCTAAAAAATACAAACTGTTCAAATTTATGCTGTTCAATTTCATCAACTAAGCGTTTTCTAGCTGCTTCTAAAGCTTGTGGATTGCGATCTCGTAATTCTGCTTGCCAACCCCACCAACCATTTGCTTGCTTGATTTCTTTGAGACGAGCTTGTAATGCTTCAGGTTGGTTAATTCTGGTTAAAGCTGTCAAACATTCGGCCTGTAAAGTCTTAAAATGTTCGGTTTGTAAAGCTCTGAACAAAGCATAATCTTCTAACCAATTTGCATGAGTTTCAATGAATTCTGCAAAAGCTGTTCGATCATCGGCATTAGCATTTTTCTCAAAGCCAGCTTTAGCTTCTTGTAAACGAGCATGGCGATAACGAATAGCTGGTTCTTGCTCTCCCAATATACATAATTCCTGAAACTGGGTATGCGTGCATCGTTGCTTTAATTCAATTTCTACAGCATCTTCTGTTATCCATCCCGCCTTAATAAGACAGATTAATTCCGCTTGTAATTCATGGTCAGAGATAGGAGAAGAATCCTTACTTAACCAAGCTTTTTCAACTAGAAACTCTAAATTAATTAGTAAAGGATTAGCAGCATGGACTGATTGACACTGATAAGGAGATAAATCTTCATGTGGCGGTCCTAAAGGTAACATTTGCCAAATAGAGATATTGCAATCAGCAAGAAAATCTATAAAACGATAAGCGTGTTCCCCTAAATCACCATTGCCGGGACTACCTGGTAACGAAGTTGGATGTAATAAAATACCTCCACGACGTTGGTTAAAAAAATCGGTATTAGAACTCATGTTATTCTGAATCAATATTGTCGGATAGTACTGCAATGGATGGAATCCAAATTTTTTAATATATTGTTTTATATTAAACTAATCAATAAATTACATCACAATGTCCTGTACAAAGAAAAATCACCTAGAATAATAACATTTCTCATTTTAACGAGTCAAGAAAAATTAACAATCTAGCTGATGTTTAGGCAGATAAAATTGATAGTTGGAACATACATTAATCTAACTCTTGGATAATTTTTACTAATAACTGACGTACATAATTAATTCCATCGGTCAAATTTTCTTCAATTTCTGCCATAGATATTTGCTCATTGCCACGCCCTGCTGCTTCATTAGCAACTACTGCACAAGCCGCATAACATAAATCTACTTCTTTGGCTAACGCAGCCTCTGGCATTCCAGTCATACCAACAATATCACAACCATCTTGTTCCATACGGTCAATTTCAGCAGATGTTTCTAAACGAGGGCCTTGAGTTACTCCATACACGCTATGAGAAAATACTTCAAAATCAACTTGTTTAGCTGCTGAGATTAATATATTTCTTAATTCTTCACAATAGGGTTTGGTAAAATCAATATGAGTGACATGGCCCAAATCTTCGGCAAAAAAAGTATGTTCTCGTCCCCATGTATAATCAATAAGTTGATGAGGAATCACCAAATCACCGGGTTGCATATCAGGATGAATACTGCCAACCGCCGCAATAGATAATACTGCCTTTACTCCTATATGCTTAAGAGCCCATATATTAGCTTGATAATTAATCTTATGTGGTGGAATAGTATGCCGAATTCCATGGCGGGCTAAAAATACGATTGATTTATCGCCATAAACACCATGAATGATAGGGCTAGATGTTTCACCATACGGAGTTTTTAATACTTGCCGATTAGTAATTTTTAAACCTTCAAGTTCGGTTAAACCACTGCCACCAATAATTGCTAATTCAGTCATATTAATTATATTAAATTGTTGGTTAGAATGTGTGATGTTATAGCAATTTTTAATTGTAAATGCTTAATGAAATTCGATATATCTAGTGCCATCTGCCTTGATATTTATTTTCGTCTGCTTTTCATAATTAAATGGCAGAATCATTTGGGATGAATGCTGAAGTTGAACCTCGGCACTAGTAATCAAGTTTTAATTTATATAACTAATTTAATTAAAAAATATTATAAATAGCAATACAAGAATTATATGGAAATTTGCTGAAATGATATAATTGGTTTTAATTATCAGAACTAGAATTTACCTAATTATTGATTTTATCTTGAAAATTCTAATGCTGACAATTAAATAGTGAGCAGTTTACCAATACCAAAATAATTATTTTATGGCAGTGACCTGTTATTTTTGACTAAGGAGACGCTTTCTTACTATTTTTTTTAGATTGAGCTTCTGATTCAATCACCTTTTTCGGCAATAATTTTTCCCGAATTTGTTGTTCGATAGTATTAGAAATTTCTGGATTTTCTTTCAAATAGGTACGCACATTATCTTTGCCTTGACCAATTTTATTACCAGCATAGCTATACCAAGCACCAGCTTTATCGATAATCTCGTGTTTAACTCCTAAATCAATTAATTCACTGGCACGCGAAATTCCTTCTCCATAAATTATGTCAAATATAACTTCTCTAAATGGAGGAGCTACTTTATTTTTAACGATCTTAACTCGAGTTTCATTGCCAATAATTTCATCACCACGTTTAACCGCACCAATACGACGTATATCCAAACGAACACTAGCATAAAATTTAAGAGCATTTCCACCTGTAGTAGTTTCTGGATTGCCAAACATAATCCCAATTTTCATACGAATTTGATTAATAAAGATTACTAAGGTGTTAGTTCGTTTGATATTAGCAGTTAATTTACGCAAAGCTTGTGACATTAAGCGAGCTTGCAAACCCATGTGCGAATCACCCATATCGCCTTCAATTTCTGCTTTTGGAGTTAATGCCGCAACGGAATCAATTATTACTAAATCAAAAGTTCCAGAACGCACCAGAGTATCGGTAATTTCTAAAGCTTCTTCACCATTATTAGGTTGAGATATATACAATTCACTAATATTTACCCCAATATTATTAGCATAATTGCTATCTAAAGCGTGTTCTGCATCTATAAAAGCAACTAAACCACCCGCTTTTTGAATTTCAGCAGCAATTTGTAAAGTTAAGGTAGTTTTACCAGAAGATTCAGGACCATATATTTCAACAACTCTTCCTCTAGGTAAGCCACCAACACCAAGACCTATATCTAAGGCTAGAGAACCAGTTGATACAGTTTCAACATCAGCTACTTCAACATCTCCTAATCGTATAACTGCACCTTTACCAAACTGTTTTTCGATTTGTTTTAAGGTAGTTGCTAAAGCTTGTGTTTTGTTCTCATCCATTGCATTAACTCTTTTGTGAATGTATTGATTCTAATATTATCGCATAAAATAGCATCAATTGCCATGTTTTGGAGTAAATATTAATTACAGCATATTCCTACAAAATAATATTAAAAGATAGATTGAGCTATAGCAATTCTTAATTATGAATGATTCGAACAGTGCCTAAAATTCAGCGGGAATCGCTGACCGTTGTACACTCTACATTGTTCATGACAAGGGAAATTTTGGGATAGTTTCATCAATTTTCTCCATTAATGCAATAGTTTGTTCTAAAGCAGCGAGAATATAAAGATAGTGATTGCAGTCGTCGTAATTTAGTTCTCGGCCTTTGCGGTCTTTGAGCCATTTTTGGCAAACTTGGTAGCCGCCGATGTGGAAATTCCAAACAGTTCCAGTTATGTTATCAAAGTATTGGGTTTTGTTGATGTAAACTTTTTCATCTTGGTAGGTGATTTTTTCAACTAAATTATCGCCTTCGATGGGATAGCTGCTTTCGGTTTCTATATCGGCTTCCATTAGGTGGATTTTGATTAGTTGTTGGCCTAGTTTGGCGAGTTTTCTGAATAGTTTTTTGTCGCTGGTTAAGGGTAAGCGGGGGAAGTCTATTTTTAGAAATTCGGCATAGCGTTGACGGTAAGTTGGGCTGTGGAATATGGCGTAGATGTAGTGGAAGATGTCTTCGGGGCCGATGGTGGTTGTTAAGTTGCCTATGCCGTCGTCTATGAATTTTAGTTTTAGGCGAGTTTCTAAGTCTTTGATGAAATTTGGGGCAAAGTTGGGTTTTCTCTTTGGTTTAGCATTGCCGTTTCCATTTAAAAATTCATCTTTTTCGGTTGGATAGAGATATAGAGGGAATAAATTATTTCCGCCACGACGATAAAGATTAAATTCTGAAATTACGTTTAAACAAAATAAAATATCCCATTCGTCAGAACCAACAACTTGTCCTGAACGACCAACAATTAATCCCAAGTTTTCTCCAGCCAACATGTGTTGCATCACATCACGCCTTGGCATACAAATAAATCCCTTCGTTTTTCCAGTGTAATAAGTATATCTTTTATCAAAAGGTCGATATAAAATAGGAGTAATATGAGAATCATCAGTTTTATTATTTCTAATATCTTCTTGGGCTAAATACACTTTCCAATCTCTCGTATCTTTACCCAATTGATACTTTTCTCTTGCTTCTTCAATTTCTAAATTAACAAAATCTTGAACCGTCTCCATAACAGCTTGTGGCGATTCATGGATTGTTAAATTATCTCTAGCAGTAACGATACCTACGGAATTAACTATCATCACATCATTAATTTTCCAATATTGTTCATATTCACTTAACAGGGTAATATCTTGTGGAATAAACAAATAAAATGGTGATCGTGGTTTTATTTCTTGCCAATCAGTTGATTTAATATCTTTTTCTTCTAACCAAGCATATTTACCATCACGTTTGCCCCATAAATCAGCATGAAATACTTTAACTGACTGTTTAGACTTATGTTTTACGAAAATACCAATAGCTACACCCTGTTGAATATCAAACACATTTTTATCAACATCACCATCTGGACATCTTTCTTTTTTCTTAGAATTACCATGCAAATCAAGTAAATAAATCTCATCAAAATCCTGCATTAACGCTTGCCGCATTCCACGAAAAGTCGGATTATTCAAATAACCATGATTAGTTACAAAAGCCAAAACTCCATAACCAGTTTGTTCAATTCGCCACTGAGCAAACCGAATAAACTTAACATAATCATCATTTAACCATTTAGAGTTTCTTTCTTTCAACGGCTTTCCATCAATTTGAAAATAACTAGCTGTTTTAGCTTCATTATTACGCTCATCAACTCCTTTCAACAAACCAACAATCCATTCCCCAACATTAGCAGAATGCCCAGAATAAGGCGGATTCCCCACAATCACCATCACCGGCGAATCCTGTTTAACTTCACTAGCTGCTTTCCCCTCATTCACCAACCACTCTGCAAATGGCAAATCCGGCGAACCACCCCTCTCAAAACTATCCTCCAAACTATTCGTCAAAAAAATCCGCAATCTTTCATCCGAATCAAACTCATAACCCATCTCCTGCAACTGCAAACCCAACTTCATATGAGCCACCGTATAAGGAGCCATCAACAACTCAAACCCATGTACCCTTGGCAACAAATGCTCCGTCACATAACTTGACCACATCCCCTTATTCTTCCGAAACTTAGCAAAAATCTGCTTAAACACCGCATACAAAAATGTCCCAGTCCCCACCGCCGGATCCAAAATCTGCACCCTATGCAAACCCGACTCCAACTTACTACTATCCGCCAACCCATCCTTTAATTTAAACTGCTGTTTTAACAACAAATCCACCGACCGCACAATATAAGAAACCACCGGTTCCGGTGTATAATAAACCCCTCGCATCTCCCGCATATTCGGATCATAATGCTTCAAAAACGTCTCATAAAAATGCACCACCGGGTCTTCCTGCCGAGTTCGTTTACCAAAATCTGCCAAAATTGCCCCAATATCAGTATGATTCAACACTGTCACCAAATGCTCAACCGCCCACACCAACCGCTCATCTATATCTATACCAACGATTTGATTAAACAACTTGCGTAAAAACGGATTTGTCTTCGGCACATAATGACTCGCATTAATTCGAGAAAATTTCTCCGTCAATGAGGCATTACATTTCGCTGCAAATAAACCATAACATGCTGTTTGAGCATACATATCGGCAAACTGCTCAACCGTCAAACTATCCAGCAAAACTTTCCGAAAGCTATCCAACTGATTATGCAAAATTCCCGTTTTTTCCTGCTTATAAGCTTCAGAAATCAAATTACGAATCAAATCAGCAATTTTAGCCATTCTTGCCGCTAAATCCTCTGGACTGCGTAACGTAATGACCTGCGTTTCAACAAAAGTACCAAATAACCGTTCAAAATTGACAAATTTTTCCGGTAATGGTTTTACTACCCTTTTATCCACTTTAGCCAAACATACTGTCATTTCCGGTTTATATTCACCCTCCACAAACCAACGAAACTCCAAATAATCAGTTAAAATAAGATTATGCAAAGATTCCAAATACCGTTTTAACTGCTCAGTTTTTAAAGCATTATCTAGCGACACGCCAATATCCTTAGCTTCGATATAGCCCAACGGTACCGCTTCGGAATCAAGAATCACTAGGTCGGGTGAACCACAGTCAATCCGTTTTGGCTCATTAACGGCATCAATAGCAGGATGGAGAGTTTCTAACAAATTCTCCAATGCAGCACGATGCGTATGTTCTTTAGCTACGCCAGTTTGCAGATTGATTTGAATTTGGGTAAGATATTGGGTAATTGGGTTGCTCATAAGTGGACTTAAAAGGATTGCAAATAATTATTTGTGGGAAGTTGAGAATATAGGTTTAATGGACGACTTATTTCTCTTATTGGATTTTGTGGTTTTTTTGATTGATTCATATTATAATACTTCTGTCAATGTGTAAATTCTACAAAGTCAAAATTATTGTTAATGCGTAAGTTCTATTAACTTTATAATAGCAAAATATATAAATTAAATAGACTTTTTATGTAGACTAAATTTAAATTTTAACAATTACTGATAAAAAACTATTGTAACTAAAGGAAAACAACTATTAAAATTCATTATCTTTTAGAAAAACTAGTAATTCCAATATTTTGGATAGGTTTATTTTTTATAATAACTACTTTTCTATCTTATCTTACTTACGCCTATGAATTTCAAAAAATATTCGACATTAATATTCACAGAGTATTAGTACTATTAGATTTACGCAAAGAAAATACCTTAGCCACTTGGTTTTCCAGCGTATTATATTTAATGACTGGACTAGCTTTTGTTTTGTTAGGTTGGAGTTCAAATTTTAAAATTGCTAATTGGCAACGTTTTATATTTAAACTAACCGCAATAGGAGCTGTGTTATTATCCGCTGATGAAACAGCAAGTATTCACGAGACCGTTGGTAAATGGTTGAGAGGGATAGTAGAAAATTTACTGACTTTCTTACCGATAGATAACAAAGGTTTTATTTGGGTTTTGTTGTTTGCACCATTAGCATTAGCTGGTTTAGTCGCTACAGTTATTGCCTTACGTAAAGTAATTGCAAATATACCAATTTCTAAGCAAAGACACATTATAACTTGGGCTTTATGGTTAGCTGTATTCTGTTTACCAGGAGTATTTTTGTTTGAAATAGTGGAATGGCTACTATATTCTATTCAGCAAAGTGTTGGAACATTAAATTGTTGGGAAGAAACGTTTGAAATTTTAGGTATGTATAGCTTATTTACATGTGCAGTATTGATAGCTAGGCAATATAAATTATGAAATATTATCGAATTTTTCTATTAATAGCAGTATATAGCATTATTTTATTGGTAACTGAGTGGCAAACTTCCCAACTTTTTATCCGGCAATTTTTAACCGATATAGGCCAACATGAAATTGCTGGTTATGCTATCAATACTACACTGAGTGTATTTTTATTGTGGGCTACTGCATTGTTATTTATGATAAGTTTATCTTGCGTTGATAAGAAAAGTCCAGAATACTGGTTTTTTATCTCTCAAATCATCATGTTTATCTATTTAGGCTGCGATGAACGATTCTTAATCCATGAGAGCGTAGGAAGATTCTTAGGCCGCAATGATGCCTATTTGTTATTGGGTTTAGGTGTAATAGAGGTAGGATTATTAGCTTGGTTAGGTAATTTGCAACAGAAAACTCAATTGGCTCGGCAATTTTTATATACTGCTGCGGTTTTATTTGCGGTAATGGTGGTAATTGATGCTAAGTTTCCGAAAGATATGGTGATGCGTTTGTCATTGGAAGACCTTACTAAATTATGGGCCGATATATGCTTGTTTTTATTTGCATGGGAAATTATGCAGCAACAAATTAATGGTAAAAATCGGGGATTAGGGGAACCACAGATTACCCCACAAATAAATATGTAGGGGCAATCCTTTAACATTAACTTAATAAACAGTATAGCTATTAATGCACCAAATACAATAATACCAAACCAAATATCATGCTCAATAAACCGGTTGTGCGTAAAGTCTTGTCTTGCATCTCACTGATGTTTCGCAAAGTTTTACGCCATCCGGCCGGGTTCAAGAAAGGTAATATACCTTCAATGATAAAAATCAGAGAAATAGCAATCCCGAGTTCTTCCCACATAATATTATTCTAAAGCAGAATTATTTTCGTTATTTATCATTTCAACTGGTATTTCTGGCACTGGTGCCACAACTGGCACTGGTGCTACAACTGGCACTGGTGTTACAACTGGCACTGGTGTCACAACTGGCACTGGTGCTACAACTGGCACTGGTGCTACAACTGGTACTGGTGCCACAACTGGCACTGGTGCCACAACTGGCACTGGTGCCACAACTGGTACTGGTGCCACAACTGGCACTGGTGTTACAACTGGTACTACAGCTGGTTTTTTATCAGTTATTGAGATAGGATAAAACGATTTTTTACCATTCAAATCTTTAAAATAATTAAAGAAATCAGAGTCAGGAGTAATTATTAACATATCATTACGACTACTAAAAGCTGTTTTATAAGCATTCAAGCTACGATATAAAGTATAAAATTCCTGATTCTGATTATATGCTTTAGCATAAGTATCAGCCGAAAAAGCTTCACCTTCACCTCGAATTTGTTCCGAATCTCGTTCTGCTTTAGAAAAAACTTCGATTCGTATCCTATCCGCATTGGCTCGAATTCGTACTGCATCCGCTTCACCTTGAGAACGCCATTTCTTTGCCACTCGTTCTCGTTCCGCTTCCATACGTCGATATACAGAATTACTAACTTCTGAAGGTAGATCTATCCGTTTAATCCGTACATCAACAATTTCAATGCCCAATAATTTTGGAACAGTCAAATTAGCTCCTGCAGTAATAATGCCCATAATTTCAATTCTATCACCAGACACTACTTCCTTAATTGTGCGTTTACCAAACTCACTGCGTAATCCATCGGCAATAATTTCACCTAACCGATCTCTAGCTCGTTGTTGGTTCCCGCTAACTGCTTTATAATAAGTAACAATATCAACGATACGCCATTTTATAAAAGAGTCCACAATTAAGTTTTTCTTTTCCACAGTTAAAAATTGTTCAGGCGGAGCATCAAGAGTTTGAATCCGTTTATCGAAAGTTAGGACATTATGGATTGGACTCTTAAAATGTAAACCAGGTGGAAAATCATCCCCAACGATCTTCTTAAATCGTAGCATCAAAGCAACTTCAGTTTCCTGAACGGTAAATATGGATAACGAAGCGACCATTACTATAATAGGCAATAGAACAAAAGTAATTGCTTTATACATTAGCGTTCTCCTCTATTGCGTGCATCATTACGAACATTATTTGGTTGATTCCTAACTGATTGTGGCGAATTAGGAAGCAATGGAGTTGCCGCTGAATTAACTCGATTACCTATAAATTTATCTAAAGGTAAAACCATCAAGTTATTACTACCATTAACATCTAACATAATTTTACTAGTATTAGCTAATACAGATTCCATCGTTTCCAAATAGAGCCGTTGCCGAGTAATTTTTGGAGCTTTTTCATATTCAAATAAAACACTTAAAAACCGTTTAGTTTCACCTTCAGAACGAGCTATAACTTGAGCTTTATAAGCTTGGGCTTCTTGGCGTAATTTATCGGCCGCACCTTTAACCTTTTCGATAACTTCATTTGCATAAGCTTGGGCTTTATTTTTACTCCGTTCTTGATCTTCACGAGCCTTAATTACATCTTCAAAAGCATTTTGGACTTCAGCTGGTGGTTGAGCATTTTGCATATTTACATTAATCACGGTTAAACCAGTTTCATAACGGTCAACAATTTCTTGAATTAATTTCTTAGTATCAGCAGAAACTCTAGTACGTTCACTGGTTAAAACTCCATCCATTTTGCTAGTACCAACTACTTCACGTAAAGCACTTTCTGTAGCTTGGCGTAAGGTATCATCTGGATCAGTTACATTAAATAAATAATCTTTCGCTTCGACAACTCTATATTGAACAATTACTTCAATTTCAACGATATTTTCGTCTTTTGTCAACATCAAAGCTTTATGGGTAACTGGTCGAACTTCTTGAACATTAACTTTTCGAACTTGTTCAATCGGATAAGGAATATGCCAATTTAAACCTTGTTGAGTAGTTTCAAAGTACTTACCAAATCTAGTTACCACCCCAACTTCAGCTGGCCGTACCGTATAAATACCAAAGAGTCCCCAACCTAAGATTATAAATAATAAAATTAATCCTACAGATGGGCCACCATAACTACTTTCACCATTATTTCCACCATTACCACCACCAAAAATACTGCTTAATTTATCTTGGATTTTTTTAACAATTTCATCCAAATCTGGTGGCCCCTGCTTATTCCAAGGGTCTTTGTTATTATCACCTGGTTCATTCCAAGCCATATTTGCTCCTTATTAATATAAATAATTTTCCAACGAGAAATTGTTGAATTATGTTTTAACTAATTGTAACCGAGAATCTGTTTTAGTTAAATGATTAAAATATTGGGTTGTTATCTGAATTTCCAATAGGCTATCACCATTATCTGTATGTTGTTCTTGCAATACAACCGCATTATTAAACAAAGCCGCTCGTAAATCACCAGCATCGACTGGTATGAGTACTTTACAATAAGTTGTACCTGAGCTTAGTTGTTCTGCCAAAACTTCATACAAAATATCAATTCCTATATCATTTAGTGCCGATAACCAAACTTTAGTCATATTTCCAACTTGATCACTATGACTTTGACAGTCAGGTAAACGATCAATTTTATTATAAACCAAGATTTGAGGTATATCGGCCGCACCAATATCAGCTAATACTTGATTAACTTGTTCAATTCTTAACTGCCGTTCTGGATCGTTAGCATCAACCACATGTAACAATAAATTTGCTTGTCGAGTTTCTTCTAAAGTTGCTCTAAATGCAGCAATCAGATCGTGTGGTAACTGTTGTACAAAACCAACTGTGTCTGCTAAAACCAGTCGCATTTTGTTGGGTAAGGTTAAACGTCGTAAAGTAGCATCTAGGGTAGCAAATAATTGGTCTGCAACAAAAACATCCGCTTTAGTAAGACGATTAAATAGAGTTGATTTACCAGCATTAGTATAACCAACTAATGACACAATTGGTAGTTGAGCTTGTTGACGAGCTTTTCTACCTAATTCACGTTGTTGGCTAACTTTGTCTAATTTTTTATTAATAGACTTAATTCGTTCTCCAATTAAACGCCGATCAGTTTC
Source organism: Thioploca sp. (assembly GCA_030627125.1). Taxonomy (GTDB): domain Bacteria; phylum Pseudomonadota; class Gammaproteobacteria; order Beggiatoales; family Beggiatoaceae; genus DRQV01. The sequence continues at coordinate 7,000 of DAOUSR010000005.1, read as the reverse complement.
TAATTGAGTCTCACCTGGACCTCGTAAACCAATTCCACCTTTTTGTCGTTCTAAGTGGGTCCAACCACGAATCAAACGAGTGCTTAGATGTTTGAGTTGAGCTAATTCAACTTGTAATTTTCCTTCAAAAGAAGATGCTCTTTGAGCAAAAATATCTAAAATTACTCCAGTACGATCTAGCACTTGACATTTTAAAACACGTTCTAAATTACGTTCTTGACCGGGGCTTAATATATGATTAAACAACACTACATCAGCTTCATGTGCTAATACTAATTCACTAAGTTCTTGCAATTTACCACTACCTATAAAGGAACGAGGGTCTGGTTTATCACGATTTGTTGTTAATTCATATATTATAGTAACCCCGGCAGAACGAGCCAATTCAGCAAATTCTTCTGACGAATTATCAACTGAATGGGCTAGATTTACAAACACTAAAATAGCACGTTCACCACCATGTGGTCTTTCGAACATATTTAATTATCAGTTTTCTCATCATCATCATCATAAGGAACTCTTACCTGACGTGCCGGTACAATGGTGGATATAGCGTGTTTATATACCATTTGATTTACTGAGTTCTTCAGTAGCAATACAAATTGATCAAACGACTCAACATATCCTTGTAACTTAATACCATTGACCAAATAAATTGACACGGCAATATGTTCCTTGCGTAAAATATTTAAAAAAGGGTCTTGTATAGACTGCCCTTTACTACTCATAGGGTATTCTCCATAATTGCATTAGTAACTTCCACGTATGATAAAAATATCATTATTTAATCCAGTATTTGTATTCTATAGAATATTGACATTGATTTATATTCTACACTATTTGTAACTATTCCCAACCATGTAATTGAAACCAACCAGTACGATTAAGAACATCTTTAGAATAATCATGGCCAGTAGTTCTGGCATCAATATCATCTCCTTTTTTAATTGAAGTCATGGTAGCTGTTGGGCCACCATTATAAGCGGCAATCGTAGCTCGTAATATTTCTTCTTCATTTAAACCTTGAGCTTTTTTATCAAAATATTTTTTAAATCTAGCTAATAATGTACAAGCATAGGTAATATTTTCTCTAGGCTCTTGCCAATTACCAATCCGAGCAAATTCATGCCAATCATAATCTATTTGCATCAGACCACGCCCATAACCACCTCCATCTGGTGGTTCCGCACCCCGACGCTCACCTCTAGGGCGACGACGTGCAAAATCTCCTCTACCACTAGGACCTTTTGGTTTAAGAGCCATACCCCAATGTGATTCACGAGAACCCATCCCACAAATTATTGCTGGTTTAATATTATAACGTCGAGCAGTATCTTTAATTATGTCTTGATATTTACGAGCTTCATTAAGCTGTGCCAACATAGTTGAATTATTTCTGCTAAACGTTGTCCTAAAACTTTCAATAGAAGGTGTTTCTACTATTATTTTCTTTGGTTTAGTTGGTTTAGTTGGTACTAAAGTAGCAGGAACAGGTGCTGGCTTAGGTTTACCAAATATTTTAAAAAACCAAGAATAACGAGAACTATCTTGACCCGGTCTATCCATAATTCAAGCCTCTAATTATCAATTTGCTGGTTGATTGTTAATCCATTTACCGGCTATTTCTGTGCCATCTATAAATTTCATGACACCACGCCCATGGGCTTTACCATTTTTAAATTGACCGATATAACGATCTTTGTTATACCAAACATAAGTTCCATTGCCATCAAGAACTCCATTGATGAATCCACCTTCATAAACATCTATACCAATAGATTTACCGTGACCGTAAGCTTTACCACCTTTACATTCTCCGCTATATTTGCCACGCAAACGAGGTTCAGCAATATAACAGCCTATGTGAGGCACTTGTGGTACATCATAAATGAATTGGCCTTTAAAACTAGCTTCATCACCCCAGACATAAATCCCTTGTCCATGAGTATGTCCATCAACAAATTCACCTTCATATTTATCTTTACCAATTGCTATACCTTTACCATAGGCTTTATTATTTTGGCAATCGCCACTGTAATAACCACGTAGACTAGAATCTGCCACATAGCAATTTTTATGAGGTGGCAAAATTTGGCAACTAGTTATAACTACTATTATCCCCAAAAAAAATATTTTATTTAAAAATGACATAAGCTTATTCCTAATTAAACATCAGTCATTTATTTCAAATGATTGAATCTTGTTAGCAAAACTTTAGGGTAGTGTAATATAACTTGGCTTTATTTTCAAGTAATAATTAATCCAAGCAGAGCAACCGCGTTAAATTTGCCTAAGAAAACATGATATTAAATAAACATTTTGAGCAAGTAGTAAGCCGTTCAACGATTGATAGAACTCTAAAGAGAATAAATATAACTCGTAAAACAAAATTGGATGGTAGAAACCGCAGAAAGATAAATTAATGTATTATAAAACAATAAAATACTTAATTTTCCACTTTAGTCTATTTTTTAAAAACAGTTCAAACTATTGACTCATTCATTTTTTTAAAAATTGTATTATACTTAAATACAAAATATCAATAATCGAGATAATAATTATGTATAACTTTATCAACTGGCTTGGGTTTAAAAAACCTACGGTTAGCACTACTCCACATCTAACGGAATTGACATTACCAAATTATAATACAGCTAAATATTTTAAGTATTTAATATTTTTAGTTATTTTTGTTGGGAATACGATGGTTTTTGCAGCTACAGATTGTGCATCAGTTACGGAGATTCCACAGGTAGAGTGCGAGGCTTTAGTTGCACTTTATACCAGTACTAATGGAGCAGCTTGGTCAGACAGTCCTGGCAATAATTGGAATGTAACTAATACGCCTTGCAGTAGTTGGACGGGAGTTACTTGTGATATTGTTCCCAATAATGTTATTGGAATCGATAGAAATATACGAAATTTAGTTGGTACACTCCCTGATTTAAGTGCATTAACCGAATTAACTAATATTGAATTAGCCGATAACAAATTGACTGGTTCTATTCCTGATTTAAATATTCTTACTAATTTATACGATATTAATTTAAACAATAATCAATTAACTGGGAATATTCCAAATATCAGTTTATTGACTAACTTATTATGGTTTTATATTAGTGATAACCAATTAACAGGGGTATTACCTGATTTAAGTAATCATTCAAATTTATTGGCTGTTAATTTGGCAAATAATCAATTAGATGGCAGTATCCCTAATTTTAGCCCATTAAATAATAGTTTAGTATTTTTTAATGTAGAATCAAACCAATTGACAGGAATTATTCCTTCCTTGCCAGCCAGCCTTATAAGTACAGATTTAAGTTATAACCTCTTCACTGGAGCAATAGATGGTACGGCAAATATTGAAGACCCTAATTGGGCAACTACACAGAATATTCCTCCAACTGGTTTAAGCCCAACGGTTCTATCCGATACTAGTGTTCAAGTAGATTGGACACCAATTACTTATCAAGCTTATGGTGGTTATTATGAAATTAAATACAGTACAACTTCTGGTGGTCCTTATAGCACATCAGGTGGTATAACCACAGATAAAACAGCAATAACTCATACTGTTACTGGTTTATTAGCAGGCACACAATATTATTTTATTATAGAAACCTATACTCCGGCTAATGTCAATAACCAAAATAATGTAACTAGTCTTCCTAGTGCTGAAGTGTCTGTGGCGACCACTGGAGCAGATACCACTAGTTTTATCACTAAGTGGGAAACAACTACGGCAAATGAAACTATTACTATTCCAACAAATTCTTTTTACACATACACCTATGATATAGACTGTGATAATGACGGCACTTTTGAACAGACTAATATTATAGGTGATGGAAGTTGTACTTATGCTACTGTTGGCCAATATATTATTAATATTCGTGGTACTTTTCCGGCTATTTATATTGCTAATAATGTAGCAGTAAAGGATAAAATTTTAGATGTTGTGCAGTGGGGAAACATTGCTTGGGAAAGTATGAAGAATGCTTTCTATGGGGCAAGTAATTTACAAGTTAGTGCTACGGATTCACCAGACCTTGGTAGTGTTACAGATATGTCTTCGATGTTTAGAGATGCAACTACTCTTAATTCAGATATAAATAGTTGGAATGTTAGCAACGTTACAAAAATGGACTATATGTTTTGGAATACAACTTCTTTTAACCAACCATTAAATAGTTGGAGTGTTGATAATGTTATAAATATGTCTTCTATGTTTGGTGGAGCAACTTCTTTTAACCAACCATTAAATAGCTGGATTGTTAGCAGTGTTAAAGATATGTCTTCTATGTTTTATAATACTAGTGTTTTTAACCAACCCTTAAATAGTTGGGATGTTAGCAATGTTACAAACACGTTTACCATGTTTTACAAAGCAACATCTTTTAATCAGCCTTTAAATAGTTGGACTGTTACTGAAGTTATAAATATGGAACAAATGTTTAGAGATGCTTCTGCTTTTAACCAAGATATAAATAGTTGGGATGTTAGTAAGGTTATAGATATGACTAGTATGTTTTGGAATGCTTCTGCTTTTAACCAAGACTTAAGTAGTTGGGATGTTAGCAAAGTTACAGATATGACTTATATGTTTAGTAGTGCATCTTCTTTTAACCAAGACATAAGTAATTGGGTTGTTAGTAAGGTTACAAATATGAATGGTATGTTTGATACTGCTTCTGCCTTTAATCAAGATATAAGTAGTTGGGATGTTAGCGAAGTTACAGATATGAATTATATGTTTATTGGTGCATCTTCTTTTAACCAAGACATAAGTAATTGGGTTGTTAGTAAGGTTACAGATATGAATAGTATGTTTTGGAATGCTTCTGCTTTTAACCAAGACTTAAGTAGTTGGGTTGTTAGTAATGTTACTGACATGAGCAATATGTTTCTGAGTATAACTCTTTCAACTGCAAACTATAATGCACTACTTGTTGGATGGAACAGTTTAGCACTTCAATCAGGTGTTACTTTTAATGGCGGTAATAGTCAATATACCTGTGGTTCTGCAGCAGAAACTGCCCGTACAAATTTGATAAGTACAGACATTTGGACAATTACTGATGGGAATTGCATGACACCGACAGACTGTACAGTGCAAACGGATATTCCCCAAACTGAATGTGATGCTTTAGTTGACCTTTATACCAGTACCAATGGTGCAAGCTGGACTGATAATGCAACCAATAATTGGACAGTTACTAATACGCCTTGTAGCTGGACGGGAGTTACGTGTGATACTGTTCCCGGTAATGTAACTGTAATTAATCGAGGAACTCAGAACCTAATCGGCACAATATCCGATTTAAGTGCTTTAACCGGTTTAACAATCATTCGTCTAGGTATTAACCAATTAACAGGCAGCATTCCTGATTTAAGTGCTTTGACTAGTTTAAAAACACTTAGTTTAAAAGATAACCAATTAACAGGCAGTATTCCTAGCTTAAATACTTTAACCAATTTACAAGTGCTTAGATTGTGGGGCAATCAATTAACTGGCAGTATTCCTGATTTAAGTGCTTTAACTGTTTTAGAAATACTTGGTTTAAGAAATAACCAATTAACCGGTAGTATTCCCGATTTAAGTAATTTAACCAGTTTGAAAGAACTTACATTACAAGATAACCAATTAACTGGCAGTATTCCCGATTTACCAGCAAGTTTAACTGTAACAGATTTAAGTTACAACGCATTTAATGGAGAAACTAATGATTCTGCAACAGCTAAAGACCCGGACTGGGCAAATACCCAAACTATTCCTCCAACTGGTTTAAGCACAACAGTTATATCTGATACCAGTGTTCAAATAGATTGGACACCGATTATTTACACAGATGATGTTGGTTATTATGAAGTTAAATACAGTACAACGTCAGGCGGTCCTTATAGTACATCAGGTGGAACTACCACAGATAAAACTACAATCAATCATACTGTTACAGGATTGTTAGCAGGTACAACCTATTATTTTGTTGTAGAGGATATTACCTCTGCACATGCAAATAATCAAAGTGATGTAAGAAGTCTTCCTAGTACTGAAGTTTTTGCCACAACCACAGATGCATCAGTTTGTACAACTCAAAGCCAAATTCCTGTGGCCGAATGCGATACTTTAGTTGACCTTTATATCAGTACTGATGGAGCAAATTGGACTGATACTCCACTAACTACACTACCTAAACCTAATAATTGGACAGTAACCAACACGCCTTGTACTACTTGGACGGGAGTTTCGTGCAGCACAGGACAGGTTATTCGCATTGATCGGACTACAAAAAATTTAGTAGGTACACTACCTGATTTAAGTGCATTAACCCAATTAATGTCTCTCTACTTTAGTGATAACAGCTTAACAGGAACGTTCCCTGAACTTAGTGCATTGACAAATTTGCAATTTCTTCATTTATATGATAATCAATTAACTGGCGGTATTCCTGATATAAGTGCTTTAATTAATCTACAAACATTTAAGATTAACAATAACCAATTAACCGGTGATATTCCAGATTTATCTCCTTTAGTTGCTTTAACAACGCTTAATTTATCCACAAATTTACTGTGTAAATCTCCTAGTATTAACTATACCCCTTGGGATGCTGAAGTAAATATTTATGCAGATTGTGCAACTAATATTTTTCCTCCTTCTAATTTAATTACAACCGTAATTTCAGAAACTCAAATAAACCTGAGTTGGACAGATAGCAGCACTAACGAAACTGGTTTTAAAATAACCAAAAATAATAGCTTAATCAATACCACAGCTGCCAATGTAACTAGTTATAGTAATACTAGTTTGACTTGTGGAACAACTTATACTTACTCTATAGCAGCAACCAATGGTTCTATTGATTCAGCAACTATTACAGCAACTGCAACTACTTTAGCCTGTCTTTCAGATCAGCCTACTGTGTATCATAAACTCATAGTAAAAAAAGTTGGTAATGGAACTATTTTTGCGGATTATGGTATCAACTGTGGTACT
>DAOUSR010000229.1 GCA_030627125.1 Thioploca sp. | reverse complement strand
TATCTATTGTACGAATAACCCTTCTTTTATGAAAAAACCAAATTTGCATTGGAGATAAAAGTTTTGTAAGATTTTCAAATTCTTCTAATAGATTAGGTATCTTTATTCTAAAGAGTGGTGCATTAAGGTCTTCCTCTCTATCAAAAACCTCAATTTTACATCCATCACATAAAACAACTATAGCTGCATTAATTTCTGGATGTACAGCATACTTTACAACCTGAAAAAGGTCATTAAATTCAAAACTATCTTTATTTTGTTGAGGTGCTTTAGCTTCAATAATCCAAAAGCTTTTTTGCCATAACGTAAAATTATAGTCTATAAATTGCTTTTTCTTCTTTTCACCATTATAAAATGATATATATTTTTCTCTATCAACTGAAGAGAATTGACCTTTTTGATAGCCAAGTATTCTAACTATTGGGTCAATTATCTCAGCTCGTACATCTGCTTCCGTAAAGTTTGTTACATCCAAGTTTTGTATTCTTTTTATCTCATTAATCGCATATTCATTTAATGGTTCAATAGCTTTATGCGATAACATATATTCAGATAAATTTAATTTAGAATTAGTAGTCATGATAATATATTGCAAGTAATTGTATATTAATAATATTTTTTCATTTACAACGAATATTTTTAGAACGAAAAAACTATAAATATATCCCATATTAGCACAATAATTGGTAAAACTTATTATTAAGTTATTGGAAAATACTATAACTATTTTACCAATTAGTCTATAAACTCTATGGCTTGACGGAAGAGGAGATTAGAATTGTGGAAGTGTAAGGGATTGTTTGGTTTAGACCTGACAGGTTTTTAAAACCTGTCAGGTCTGATTTCCAATTGAAAGTATAATTTAATAATCAAAACTCAAGTATTTAAAAACATTTATCATATGTTGTAAAATAGTGGGCAACAATGAAACGTGTTACCTCCCCTACCCGGCTAGATACCCTATCTGGTACTGAGCTTAAACAGTAAAAGTCGATAAGGTGGAACTAGCCACTGGATGTTGACCTTTTTTAGATATAAATTGTGAATTATTAACGAATAACAATTCATGCTCTAACTTTACACAAAAATACCTCAATAATCGTAATCTACTGGTTCTTCATTCTGAAACTTTTCCTGTTGAATACGATGATAAATTTCTTCACGGTGGACTGCGATATCCTTTGGTGCATTAACTCCTATCCGCACTTGATTACCTTTCACACCTAACACCGTTACTACTATGTCATCACCTACCATAAGTGATTCACCAACACGCCTTGTCAAAATCAACATAGATTTTCTCCTTTATTTAAAACTTATTGAGGTATCAAACGTATTCTAACATGGTTTAGGGGAAAAAAAATTTTCAATCAAAATAAATATTTTGTAACAGTATCACAATCGGTAGTTAACTGATTATCTTTAATATTAAGACCATTTAAATTTGCTGTTATAAAGATACAGTTCTCGCAAGTTGGGCAAATTGCTAAAATTAGGGATTGGACCTGTAAGTTCGGTATTGTAGAACAACTTAAGAAATTGTAAATTAGGCAAACCATTGAAATCAGATATAGAACCAACTAAATTTTTATCAAATAAAGAAATTTTAATTACACAATTCTCATAAATGGCAATTAGCATATTAATAAATATCTTTTGGTTCTTCCATCACCAATTTCAAATCAGAGAGATAAAATGATTTATGAGCTTTATGGATTGACTGAGGAGGAGAATTACATTGAATGCGTAAGTCTCACTATTAATTATACTTTTAGCCCAGTACGGAGATTTGAATTTAGATATAAATTTATCTAAGAACAAAGTTGCATCTATTGTAATATATTCACATCCTACAGATTATTTAGTTTTTTTCGTAATATCGGTTATTTAAGTATTTTGATCTATTTACTAACTATTATTTCAATTTAAAGCTATAATTAAGCCAGAAATTTTACATACAATAAGGACAAAACAACTATGAGCGACAGTAAAGTATATGATGTGTTTCCAGAAATCGCAGCAAAAGCACATATAACTGATGCAAAATATCAGGAAATGTACGCTCGTTCTATTTCGGATCCAGATGGTTTTTGGGGCGAACAAGCCAAAGAATTTTTAACTTGGTTTAAAGAATGGGATACAGTACAGAATGGTAGTTACTCGGAAGGTAAATTTGGTTGGTTTGCAGGTGGTCAGCTTAATGTTTCATACAACTGCCTCGACCGTCATTTGGAAACTAGAGGCGATCAAGTTGCTATCATATGGGAAGGTGACGACCCTAATGTTGACCAAAAGGTTACTTACCGAGAATTGCATGAAAAAGTATGCCGTTTTGCTAATGTACTGAAAGCTCATGGAGTTAAGAAAGGTGACAGAATTTGTATTTATCTGCCCATGATTATAGAAGCATCTGTTGCTATGTTAGCTTGTACTCGGATTGGTGCAGTACATTCTATCGTCTTTGGTGGTTTTTCTCCAGAAGCATTGAAAGATCGGATTTTAGATTCTGATTGTCAGGTTGTTATTACTGCGGATGAAGGATTACGTGGTGGTAGAGGAGTAGCTCTTAAAGGTAATGTGGATAAAGCTCTAACCAATTGCCCAAATGTACGTACTGTTGTAGTAGTCCAACATACTGGCAAACCTCAACCTTGGACTGAAGGTCGCGATGTTTGGTACCATGAAGAAGTAGCTAAAGTTGATGCTAATTGTCCAGCCGAAGCAATGGATGCTGAAGACCCATTATTTATTCTTTATACTTCTGGTTCTACTGGTAAACCTAAAGGTGTATTACATACTACTGGTGGTTATTTACTCTACGCAGCAATGACTCATAAATATGTATTTGATTATCATGATGGAGATATTTACTGGTGTACAGCGGATGTAGGTTGGGTGACTGGTCATTCTTATATTATTTATGGACCATTAGCTAACGGTGCAACTACTTTGATGTTTGAAGGAATTCCAACTTATCCGGATGCAGGTCGTTTTTGGCAAATTGTTGATAAACATCAAGTTAATATTTTCTACACTGCTCCTACCGCAATTCGAGCTTTAATGGGGCAAGGTGATGAATTAGTTAAAAAATCTAGTCGTAAAAGTTTGAGAATTTTAGGTAGTGTAGGTGAGCCTATCAATCCAGAGGCATGGGAGTGGTATTATCATGTAATTGGAGATAGTCGTTGTCCAATTATGGATACTTGGTGGCAGACGGAAACTGGTGGTATTTTAATCACCCCGCTAGCCGGTGCTAATAGTCTGAAACCAGGTTCAGCTACTCGCCCATTCTTTGGAGTTAAACCAGAAATTGTTGATGCAGAAGGTAATATACAAGAAGGTGCAACTGAAGGTAATTTGCTCATAACTAAATCTTGGCCAGGACAAATGCGGACAATTTATGGCGATCATCAACGTTTTATTGATACTTATCTAAGTACTTATAAAGATGCTTATTTTACTGGTGATGGTGCTAAACGAGATGAAGATGGTTATTATTGGATAACTGGCCGAGTTGATGATGTAATTAATGTGTCTGGCCACCGAATGGGTACAGCTGAAGTGGAAAGTGCGTTAGTCTTGCATAGTGCAGTTGCAGAAGCGGCAGTAGTTGGCTATCCACATGATATTAAAGGTCAAGGTATTTATGCTTATGTTACTTTGATGACAGGAATAGAAGAAAGTGAGGAATTACGTAAAGAGTTGGTAAAACAAATTCGTACGGAAATTGGTCCTATTGCTAGTCCAGATGTTATTCAATGGTCTCCTGGCTTACCAAAAACTCGGTCAGGAAAAATTATGCGGCGAATTTTACGCAAGATTGCTGCCAATGAGATTGATAATTTAGGAGATACTTCTACATTGGCTGATCCTAGCGTGGTGAATAATCTGATTAAGCATCGGGCTGTTAAGTAAAAGTTATGTGTTCCCGACGGAAACGTTGGGAAATAGCTTTTCTGATATTATAATGTTGTTAAACTAAGCCTGACAAGTCGCCCTGCCAAACTCGTCTTCAAAACGGTACGTGAGACTTTCACCTCATACCGCTCCTCTCTAT